>JAJZIF010000044.1 GCA_021810735.1 Acidobacteriota bacterium | reverse complement strand
AATATCGCGATCGCCAGGACGAGGAATCGGTTCTGCAGCGAGAAATCTACGATTCTGCGAATCATTGCGTTTCCAGCATCGCTTCCAGGTCGAGTGCGTTGGAGACCACCTTCTGTCCAGGTGCGATCCCGGAAAGAATCTGCTGCTTGCTCCCTGGCAGCATGTCCCCGCCATCCACTTCAATGCGCCGGAATTGCTTTTCGCCCGCGGGAACAAAGACCCAATCGCGGTCATGAAGATGCAAAATTGCGGAAGCGGGAATGACCGCGAACGCCTTCTTCGTCTTGCTCTCAAACGTGGCGGTGACAAACATCCCCAGTTTGAGAATTCCTGGATTGCGAAGCTCGATACGGACCTTGGCGGTACGAATACTGGGATCGAGTACCGGGCCAATGTCGCTGATACGGCCGGTCAGTACTTTTCCGGGATACGCATTCAGCCGGATCTTTGCTTTTTCTCCAAGGTGAATCTTGGGAATATCGTTTTCATAAACATCGGTCATAACCCAGACGGTAGAAAGATCGGCGACGGTGAAAAGGGTGGACGTTCCCGCATAAGTGACTCCCGCAGCTGCGGCATTCGTTACGTTTTGTGCGACGATCACCCCGGTGACAGGCGCGTAAACATTGACAATGCTTGAAGGATGGTTCTTATCGACGCCGAGGGTTTTCAGTTGCTCTTCCGCAGCGGTGAGATCGGCTCTAGCATCTTTCTCTGCGTCCTCAGCCGGCTCCAGCTGGCTGAGTGGCACCGCACCATGCGTATAGAGATCTTTCGTGCGCGTATATGTCTTGTTGGCAAGCTGCTCGTCATTCACCGCCTTTAAATAAGCATCAAAGGCATTCGTCGCGTCAGTGCTTTGCACCCGCAGAAGCAACTGGCCCTTTTTCACGTTGTCATCCAGGCGGGCCTTGATGTCGACGATACGACCACTCGCCAGCGAAATGGCCGGAACCTCTCGTGCAATATCGGGAGTCACCGCACCCGTCACATTCAACTGTGCTGGAACAACTATCTGACTTGCTGCGGTTAACGGCAACTGGTCCGCCTGATTGACGGTAATCAGGCTGGCATCGCCAGTTTCAACGACCTGCTGTCCGCTGGAAGGAGCTCCGTCGGACGCCTTGAACTTTTTGCCACATCCATTCAGAAGAAGGCAGCACAGGATTAGCCCGCCAAGGACATGCAGCCGCAAGTTGTGTTTCATTCGAAGACCTCACGGGCGCATCGCCCGCAAATAAAGCACTTGCTCCACAAAGGGCATGTTGAATTGTATGAATCCTTAAAACACGAACGTCTCGGTTAGTTTGCCGATGGATGCCTCTGCCGCAGACGCAACTATCAGATGGCTTAAGAAAGTTTACCGGGAGGCCGATGGCGCCAAGCAGCATCTTTCGGCCAGTGCAAGGCTATCTTTCGGCCAGTGCGGCACTATCTTTCGGCCGGCGCCTGTGTTGGCTGTTGAAGGGGTACGCTGTATACGGGACTCCTATGGATGCTTTATGAAATTGTTATTTGGCCGCGTTGGCCGCAAGGCCGCTCTCATCCAATCTTGTCTGCTGATCTTCTTGATCGCTTTGATCGACTGGAAAGTGGAAGTACATGTTCCGCTCGGGTTTCTTTATCTATTGCCGTTGGTTCTTGCAGGCGGTGTACTAAACCCCTGGCAACTGGCCATACTCTCGTCCGGATGTATGGTGCTGGCCGAGATGTTTGATGGGTTTCGCTGGTCTCTGCAGTCAGGCATTCCGCGAGATGTTCTATATTTTTCCGCCTTCTTCGGCGCCGGGCTCTTTGCGCGCAATATGGTTTTGAGTCGACAGGCTTCGGCGATCCATATTCAACAAATCGAGAGCGAAAACCAGGCCCGGCGGGATGCCGAGGAACAGTTGAAAATACTCATTGAGAGTAGTCCGATTGCCATTTTGACCGCCAACGCGGAAGGCTCAATCCTCCTGGCAAACGATGCGGCCCACAGGTTGTTCAATCTGTCCTCGCATGACCTGCCAGGCCGGCTCATTCATACGTATCTGCCTTCACTGATCAACGTTCCCGCCATGCGCGACAAGCAGCACTCGTTTCGTACGGTCATGCAATGTACTGGGCATCGTGAAGGCGGCGATGTCTTTATTGCGGACATTTGGTTTTCAACCTATGCGACAAGTTCCGGGCCCCGCCTGGCGGCTCTCGTGATCGATAGCTCGGAGGAATTCAGAGATCGCGAGGAAGCGGGCTTACATCAGTTACTGGCAGCGTCTCGCATTCTGGTCGGCGCTGTCTCCCACGAGGTTCGAAATGTCTGCGGGGCCATTGCGGTTGTGTATGACAATCTAGCTCGTTGTGAACATCTGGCCCATAACCAGGACTTTGAAGCACTTGGAACTCTCGTCCTTGCACTCGAAAAAATAGCCTCCATGGAGCTTCGCCAGACAACAAATCAGTTTGTCAGTTTGAATATCGAGGCATTTCTCGAAGAGCTGAGAATTATGCTCAGTCCGGCTCTTCGTGAAAAGCAGATTGATGCGCATTGGGAGATTGAACCAAACCTGCCGGCGGTGTGGGCGGATCGCCAAAGCCTGATGCAAGTGTTTTTAAATCTCATCAAGAACAGCGAACGGTCCCTGGAATCAAAAACACAAGGGAGCATATCCATCAAGGCACATGCGCAACCGGAACGTGTCCTGATTCATGTCGTAGATAATGGAAGCGGAGTCAAACACCCCGAGTTGTTGTTCCGTCCCTTTCAGGAGAAAGCACGCGCCAGCGGACTTGGTTTATATCTCTCCCGCGCGTTGATGCGGTCCTTTAGAGGAAACCTGTGGCATCAGCCAAGCAACGAAGGAGCTACCTTCGTTGTGGAACTGTCCCCGGCCAGTAATGGATTTGAACATGATTATGGAACAGAAAATACGGCTGCTTTTGGTGGACGATCATAGTCTGTTCCGGGAGAGCCTTGGCCGCCTTCTCGCAGCGGAAAAGGACATGGAAATGACGGGAGATTTCCGCTCAGCCGCGGAGGCGATAAGGGCCCTCGATCAATGCCATCCGGATGTCGTCCTGCTGGATTTCGATCTTGGGGAAATGGAACAAGGACTGGACTTCATCGAGCTGGCAAAGCAACAGGAATTTCAAGGGCGCATCCTCATTGTGACTGCCGGAATGGACGACGTAGACATCATGCGCGCGCTTCAAAGGGGAGTGGCAGGTATCTTCCTGAAACATAATCCTCCTGGCATGCTGATTGCGGCCATCCACAAGGTGTTTCAAGGTGAAATATGGTTAGACGCTACCTCCGTGCAATCGCTGATTGCCGTGGCAAACTCCCGCCAGTTAATTCCTCAGAGCAACCCCATGCTGAACGAGCGCGAGCAGTCCGTTTTAAGAGGGGTCTTCGAGGGATTGACCAACAAAGAGATTGCCTCCAACCTCAAGTTCTCCGAGGGTTATGTAAAAGCGGTTCTACAACAGCTTTTTCAGAAAACAGGGGTTCGGAGTAGAAGTCAACTCGTGCGAATTGTCCTTGAGAGAAAAGCAGAGTTCGGTCTCGATCTCGACGTGAAGCGTTGATTTTGCCGCAACTGAATCGCTTGACATGCGCACAGTCCAGCAGGCAAGAACTCTCAAGACGCGCCGGCCTGCAGATCATGCGCAAGGTGCAGAAGTGAGGAGCAGAGCCGCATCTCCATCACGGCATGGTCCCAATTTCCCGCTTGACTCCGTTCTTTTTGCATTTCCATGGATGAGATCAGAGCAGTGTCCACCGGGATCTCCGCCCGCGTGCTTTGCTGCGAACGATCTTCGATTCTCGCAGCCGTATTGAGCAGAATATCCGACGACAGCCGTTGCACCCTCGCTACGAGCTCCGGCGACTCGTAGGCATTGCCCAGCAATCGATGATGCAACAGGCCAGCCTTGACCAGCAGAAATGCCCGGAGCTGTGGCTGCAACGCGCGAATGGAGCGGGTAAGATAGACCTCTTCCTCAGGACGCGGCTGGGACTCGAACAATGCAAAATCAGTCAAGGCGCGTAGCTGGTCGAAGGTGCCATTGATGCGTTCGCATTCCGCGAGCAGGCGCTTGTCTTGCGCGGGAAATGAGGCCTCGTCTTCGGCAAGATCGAGGTTTGCGACGTCCCTCAGTACCGAGAGAAACATGGATCGCATGGAGGCAGTGGATGAAGGCGCCCAAAGGTGATCGAATACCGCCCACATCGCGCCGATCCCCAGGATGATTCCAAGCACTGTATCTCGCGCGGGTATCAGAGAAGTGTTGATCGTGAAGCTGTTGAGATTGACGAGATCGTAGGCGAGAACCATCTGAATTCCCGCATACGCGATGCGTGGGCCGGAGGTTCCGATCCATGCCCCCAGCGCGATCACAGATGCGAAAAGAAGAGTGAACGCGGGGATGGAATCGATCTGCGGCAGAATGATTGCCTGCGAGCCGAAGCCAAGTACGCACGCCCCCAGCAACATTCCCGCGAAACGCATGAACTGCTTGTGGCGGGCGGCGCCGGTGTTTGGCAACGCGGTCAGGATGCAGGTTGCGATGGACGCGCTCAAGCCTGTCCAGCCAACGCTCATATAAAAGATGTAGCAGGCCAAGGCGCTCAGCGTGCCTCGCACAGCAAACTTGATATGCCGCCGTCCGGTCCAAGCATCGTCTGCAAATATGGGAAGTCCTTGCACTCTCGCCGGCTCAGGCAGGTGGTAGCGGGCCAGTTGTTCTTCGCTCGTGAAGCACTCCGCTATCAGATCTACATTTCGCTCAATCTCGCTGAGGGTCGGCAGAGAAGCGGCGGAATCCGCAGGCAGATCAATCCAGTCGGGAGCTTCTTCCCTGGAGAGGCTCGCTTCAATCGAATTGAGGTTCCCGGCGATCATCTGGCAGCGCAGACGATCTGCTTCACTAGGATGAGGAGCAAATTCCGAGAGATTTGCGGCAAGCTCCATCAGACGGCCTGACAGCGCCACGGCCGCAGAAAGCCGCTCCTTGTACATCGTTTCATGGGTGCACTGCGCGATCCGCTCGCGAAGCTCTCCTGTGCCCCTGGCGGCATACCGTGAAATTTGCGTCTTCAGCGAGGCGAGGCCGGTTTCGCCCGATGCATATGCCTCCAGAAATCTAGCGGTCAATCCCAGGCGCTGTCGAATACCGGTCAGGATAGGATCCGCTCCGCGAGTATTGGCAAGCAGGTATTCGACGGTTACCGAAACCGCGCATCCCAGCAAGATCGAAAGCAATGTGAAAAGGGTACGCGTGACGCGCATCTCGCCAGACAGAGGCATATCCCAGATGGTGATCGCATTCGTGATCAGGAGTCCGAAGGCGAGTGCCACGTCGTAGAGCTTGAGAGCGCTGATCAGATAGAAGACAAGAAAGAGATTGCCCGCCACCCACACGAAATGCAGAAACGGCGAGCCGGCGAACAGCATGGCTCCTAGCAGGACTTCCATGGTGGCCAGCGTGCAGGCCGATCCGGTCAGAAATGCGGCTCTGGCCGTATGACGAGGACTAGTGCGGGACAAAAGGAGCGGATAATACGCTCCAAGAGCGGCTCCTGGCATCCGAAAAACCATGACCAGAACCATGACCAGCGTGCAGGCAAGCACAATCCGGAAAATCAGCGAAGCTCTACCTGGATACAGCGCCAGTTCGGCCCGAATCATCTGCTCGATGCGAGAGAATGTCTGGTTCACTGAATCGCGCGATGACGGCATCGGCTAGTCCCGGCGATTGGAGGCTTGCGAGCGCATCACTACGATTGCAACCTGTCCGACACGCAGCATTCCGGGGGGAGGATTGAGGACCCGAATGCGAACCGGATAGCGCGATGCCAGGCGGACCCAGTTCAAGGTACGTTGCACGTCGGGCAGTCCAGACGCCAGCTTACCTACAACATCCGGGTCTGGAATCACTCCATATCCGGTGCTTTCGACCACTCCTCTCAGTTTCGCGTCCGAGTCCGACATAAGATAAATGTCCGCCTGCATGCCGGGCCGAACGTGAGAGAGTTGCGTCTCGCGATAATTCGCCAGCACCCACCAGGTGCGTGTGTCAATCAAGCTGAAGAGCTGCTGGCCGACTTTCGCGTATTGTCCTTCGGAGATCGTAAGGTTCGTCACGCGCGCATCGAAAGGAGCCACCACGCTGCACTGTTCGTAGTTGTACCGGGCCAGCCGAACGGCCGCCGCCCGGCTCTCCCTCTCGGCGAGCAATGGTGCAAGAACGGTGACAGCATGTTGGGACTCGGCAATTTGCGCCTGACTCTGTGCCAGCTGGGCGATGGCCTGCTCTTTCTGCGCAGTTGCAGACATCAACTTCGCTTTTGCCAATTCGAGCTGCGACTCGGCTTTTTGCACAGCTGCAATTTTGGCGTCTGCCAGGGTCCGGGCGCGCTGCACCTGATCGGGAGTCACGAATTCCTTGGCGAGCAGAGGTTCGATGCGATGCAAATTGCCAGTGGCATATTCCGACTCCGCTTTGCTCTGGGCCAGAGCCGCCTGCGCCTGCAGGATGGCCGCCTCGCTGACCTTGATTTCATCCTCGGCCCGGACCTCATTTGCGCGGGCACTCTCGGCTCCTGCATGAGCGATGTCCACCCGGCTGACACGGGCGGCAATGCGGCGCGACTCGTTTTCAATCTCGCCTTCCAATTGCGACTGCGCGGCCAGAGCATTCTGCAACGCGTAGAGATATGGCCGGTCGTCGATCTTGTACAGCAGTGTTCCCTTTTTGACGAACTCGTTGTCGTGTACGGGCAGTTCTACCACCGGGCCTTCCACCAGAGGGGCCATCCCGATAAAGTTCGCCACCACTTCAGCGTCATCTGTCCTGGGGTACAGAGTTATGGCGCGAGCGACAAAGACCCCGCTCACGATTGCGCCGAGGACGATGGCAGCACTGATGAGATTGCCACGCCGCAAATAGCTTTTCTTTGGATCGATTTCGCTCAAGCAAAGTACCTCACCGCCGTCCAGGCTAGTAGAAAAATATGAGCCATAGAGTGCAGCTGAAGAGAAATAGCAACGCAGGGTATAGCAGTGCAACCGGCCATAGCTCATCGAGCAGCTTCCAACGTACAAACAGGCTATGCATGGCCAGGGTCAGGACCGCAGCTACGGCAAAACACAACATCCAGGACGGAAAATAGGAGCCCAGTATGTTGAAAGACGGTGAATGCGAACAGCCGGATGTTCCCAAAATGAACACGCTCAACATCGCTGGAGCTATGGATCGCCAAAGATTCACTCTCGCGGAAGTACGAGTCATGGGTTTGCCCCTTTCGGATGTGATCTAAGGAGATCTCCGGTCCGGAACGCCAGACTTGTGAAGGACTGCAGCACCTGGGTCCGCGCCGTCACATCGACAGCCCGTGCACGGGCCAACTCCCGCTCCGCGGAGAGAACGTCGAGGATGTTTCGCACTCCGTCCTTATACGATTCGATGGCGGCAGAGTAGGACTCCGACGTCGCTTCCAGCAGGGAGGCGGCCGCCTTACGCTGCTGGAGGGCCGTGACCGCATTGGCGTAATCGCTCCAGATGTGATCGGCGATGGTATCTTCATGTTCCCGTACTTCCGATTCCGCAGCCGCCCTGTCGGCCTTTGCCCGAGCCAGTCGATTCTCTCTTTTTAACCCGTCGAACACCGTCCAGCGCATGCTAAGGCGCGCGTCATACGTGTAGGTCTTGCCGTAGGTGCCTGCATACCCGTCCTGCTGACCCCAGGCGCGCAGCCAGCCCTTTTCTCCGTCGAATTCGATCTTAGGGAAATAGGCCGTACGCGCGTGTTTCACCTCTGCTTCGCTGGCGCGTACTTCCGCCACTTGAGCGAGCAGATCCGGCCGTTGCTGAAACGCATTGTGAATTGCCTCTTCGACCGATTGATCGAGAGCATCGGGGATTTTCAGATCGGCCAACTCCTGAACCCGGAAAGTTTTTGTCGGCATGGCAGTAAGGACAGTGGCCAGATCTCCGAATGCACTTTGTTCCGCACCGATTGCGTTCTGCAGCTTGTAATTGGCGTTGGCGGTAGCGGCACGCGCCTCCAGCACGTCGGGAAGTGTCGCCAGGCCGTTCTTCTTGCGCTCCTCCGCCGCATCCTGAAGAGCCCTGGCCTCTTTCAAGTTGATTTCCGCGGCTTCCCGGAGTCCTGTCGCATTCAGCAGGCTGTAGTAGGCCCGGGTGACTTGATAAATCAGAAGGAGATGCTCATTGTTGAAATTCAGGTTCGCTGCAAGCAGGCGTGCCCGTGCCGCGGTGATCTCGGAACGCCTCGCGCCGAAATCCAGCAATGTGTAGTTAAGATGCAGAGCAGCCTCAAACAGACCGATGTGCTGGAGCGCAAAGGATCCGTACAGCAGTGGAGGATTCAAGAACGTCCGTCCCGCGGACGTAGCAAGAATCGTGGGATAGAGTTCACTCTTGGCAATCCCTACGGAGGCTGCCCGGGACTTCGCGCGGTCCCAGGCGGCTTGCGTGGCTGGATTATTCGATTCCGCAATATCGATCAACTGGCCGAGTGTATATACACCATGGTCATCCAATTCCACTTCGTGACTGTTCACCACGGCGATGTCGTTTCGCAACGGAGCATGAACTGGCATCCATGGAACACTAGCCGAAACTGGCGCATGCTGGGCCCACCCTGTTGCGGAACAGAGCCACAGGATGCAGAGCCACTGGGCGAGTATTTCGAAGCACCGATTTGCAGTGCTTTTGGGATGCGGCACGGATCGAGATGGCACGAGCACTCCTTCGAGAATAGATTTCGAATCACGACCGGTCTTGTAGAAAATTGCTCTGCTTTGGAGCAACGCGATGTGCGCTATTACGCGCTGATAAAATCAATAGGTGTCACGCCTGGCATCACTGTCGAGAGGAGTTCGCAGGTTTTGGCTTGTACCCGTCCACAAATCCATGGACATCCAACAAAAGTGCCGTCTGGATCGCAGGAACGTGCTCGCATCTGGCGGCATCATGCCCTGAAAGGCGCCGAGCTGTTTCACGGCTCCTATCGGAAACACCAATTTGCTCCGCATTTTCATTCGGTTCCCGCCATCGGGGTGGTCGAGTCTGGGGTAATGCGCTTTCGGTTCGGTCGCGCACCCCATACTCTGAGTTCGGGCTCCGTCCTTCTCTTGAACCCTGGCGAAATCCATGCACCTGGACCTGCCAGTGCGCATGGTTGGAGTTTTCGCGTTTTCTTTTTTGAAGACTTCTCGCTTGCAGGAAAATTGCCTGAATTTGGGATCGATACTTTCAAATTCTCAAAACCGTTTGTGCAGGACCCGATCCTGGCGGCCACGCTGCTGCGCCTGCACAGGCAACTGGAAAGCCATGGCACCGCTCTGGAATCAGAATCCCTGCTGCTCACTATTTTCGCGCGGCTCGCGGACAAGCACAACGGGGGCTCGATCCAGAAGCTAAGGGCTGGCAAGGAGCTCATCAGAGTTGCGAAGGCCAAGGAGTACATTGCCGCCAACCATCACCGCAATGTGACTCTCGATGAGCTCGCAAAACTGACCCAATTCAGTCCCTATCATTTCCTCCGGATCTTTCGGCGCGCGGTCGGGCTGACCCCCCACGCTTACCTGACGCAGACCAGGATCGAGGTCGCAAAGCGCCTGCTTCAGGCAGGCACGTCGATTGCACGGGCTGCACATGCGGCCGGGTTCGTCGATCAGAGCCACTTCACTCGTCAATTCAAACGGCTTTTGGGCGTTACGCCGGGACAGTATCTACCAGGGGAGCTATCGACGCTGGTGGCTGTTCACGCAGAATTCCAGTAGCTATAGGCTTATCGGTTGATCGGGAGCGGAATTCATGGTTTCCTGATGCCATCCGTCGCCGGCGTGGGAATTGTGGATGGCAGATTCACAATCCGGCTCCGATCATCCCGAATGCATGAGGCCGCCGCTTCTTTCAAACAAAATGGAATCCTTTTGAGCGGCGACTCGGCTAAGCTCCCGCGATCTCTGGCCGGAGCGTTTGTGTTTGCGGAAGGAAGATATCGAAGATGGTTCCGCGATACTGTCCATCGGTTCTCGATCGCAGACGAATATATCCGTTGTGCTTTGCCACGACCTCCGATGTCAACCAAAGGCCGATCCCGGAACCTTTCAACTCCTTCGTGGTATAGAAGGCGTCGAAGATGTGCTTGCGAGCTGACTCTGGGATGCCCCCGCCGGAGTCGCTGAAGAGAATACGTACTCCCTGACGTTGCTGGCGCTGGTCAGTCGAGTCGAAGCAGCGCACGATCAATCTACCTCCGGACGCGCCGATGGCATCAAGCGCATTGCTGATCAGGTTACCGAGCGCCTGCCTCATTTCGCCCGGCTGCACGCTCACCAGTCGAGTGCAGGTAAGTTTCTTGGACAACCTCACGCGGTTGGTCGAAAGAGGAGTACGGAACATGGCGAGGACGCTTTCGACCATGTCGTTCGCCGTGACGAGAACAGGCTGTTTGGAATCCCTGTGATAGGCAAGGATCTGCTTCGTGATAAGGCTAATCCGCTCCAACTCGATGGAAGCCTGTTGCAGGTAAGTTTGCATCTCATGGTTGACCGTCTCATTCTCTTGCACAATGTACAGGAGGTTCGACAGCGCCTCTAGCGGATTATTGATTTCATGGGCGATGGTGTGGGCAAGACGACCCGTCGCGGCAAGCCGCTCGCTCATTTTGAGCGTTTCGTGCAATTTTTTCTGGTCAGTAATGTCCGTCACGAGGAGGATGGACCCGCCCTCGCGCTGCGGATCGCCAGCGATTTTATCGTATCGAACGCGGAACCAACTGCTGGCGGTAGAGAGCTCTATGGAGATGCCTCCGACATTCCCCTTCGTCAACTCTGAAAGTGGCACGCCAAAACTGGAATGGAAAACATCGGTGATGTTCTTTCCTTCCACCTCCGCGTTCCTTAATCCCAGAAGACGCAGAAAAGCGCGGTTGACGCGGACGACGGTACCATCGGGGTCGGCAAGTGCAACCCCGTCGCTGAGCGCGTCAAAGGTCATCTTCCATTGCAGGGCGGAAAGGTGAGACATAGCCTCGGCTTTCCGCAGCCTCAGCAGGGCCTGGATCTGCGCAAGTAGCACGGTCGGCTCCACTGGCTGGATAAGGTAGGAATCGGCACCGCCCTCGAGCGCCTGGACCTTGCTTTCATCGGATACGAAGGATGCTGAGATTTGCAGCAGAGGAATGCTGGCGCTCAGCGCGTTGGCCTTGATCCTGCGGCACACATCGTACCCAAGCATGTCGGGCAGGTTTACATCGGCGATGATGAGGTCAGGGGAGGAGGCTGCTTTGAGAAGTCCCTCTTCGCCTGTGGTAGCCTCTTCAACGATGTATCCGGCGCGGGTGAGAATACGACGAAAGATATAGCGGGTCGTCTCCTGGTCATCAATGACCAGAATGCGCGGCTTCCTAGGCTGCGGCTCAGGCGCTTGCGCCATGCTCCGCTTCCGCTCGGGTATGCGCTGCGATGGTATGGATAATCTCCCTCAGACGTATGGGAGCGTCAGGCAATGTGAGTGCCTGCTTGGAAAAAATGGTGACGGAATTTTCGCGGCACAGCCGCAGTTCAGATTCCTCAAGGGTCTTGGTTGAGTGCAGCACGATGGGAATACTTGCAGTGCGATGGGATTCTTTCAGATCCTTGAGAATCTCCAATCCGTTCATGTCCGGCAAATAGAAATCGAGAAAAATAATGCTTGGTCGCAACTCCTGCGCCATTTTTACGCCTTCACGGCCATCGCGGGCTTCAAACACCTCGAACTGATAATCCGGCAGGATTCCACGAAGAAGATACCGGGAGACCTCGTTGTCATCGATCATCAGTACTCTGGGCCTGACTGACTGCGAGCTGATGCGGATGATTTCCGCAATCATGCGATCCGGCGAGAATGGCTTGGTCAGGAAGGAGTCCGCCCCGAGACCATAAATCTTGTGCTCGTCGTCCACCACGCTCATCACGAGCACGGGGATGTTATGGTAGGCAGCATCCGCCTTCAGCTCCCGAAGGAAGTCCCAGGAGGTTTCCGATCCGAGCAGAATATCCAGAATCAGAGCCGCCGGGTTCCCCTTTCCAAGTGCACGCTTTGCTTCCTCAATTGCGCCAACGGAGTACGATTCAAAGCCGGCGTTGGCAAGATAGCGAGAATAGATGAAAATGGTCTCCGGATTGTCCTCGATAATGAGGATCCATTTCTTACCTGGATCGAAGACGGGCAATGCCGCCTCTTCCCTGAGAATTGTGCCGGGGTACACCCTCGGGATCTTCAGCCGGAATGTCGAACCCTTTCCGATGGTGCTGGATACGTCGACGCTTCCGCCCATCAGCTCGGCAAGCTTTCGGGACAATGGAAGGCCCAGGCCAGTGCCTTTCACTCTCCTCTGCATTGCGCTGTCGACTTGCGCGAACTCTTCGAAAATGATCCTCTGGTCCGGCTCGGAGATTCCGATTCCGGTATCACTCACGAAGAATTCGACGTCGTTTCCGTTCACCGCGGCGTACACCCTTACCTCGCCGGCCGGCGTGAACTTGATCGCATTGGAGATGAAATTCCTGAGCACTTGCGAAACCTTCTGCTCATCTGTCGACAGGGGCGGCAGATCGTCAGCCGGCTCAAAGACCAGGTTCAGCGAATTGTCCGCCAGGAGCGGCTTGAGCATTCCGCGAAGAGCGCCAAAGAGATCGGAAATCTGGAAGTTCTTGGACTTGATCTCCAGGCGTCCCGCTTCAACCTTGGCCAGATCGAGCAGGTCATTGACCATCTCCGCCAGTTCCCTTGCGGATTGCTGGATAAAGCGTATCTGCTGATCCTGCTCCGGGGTGAGTTCTCCGTCCATACGTTCCAGCAACATACGCGACAGAGCGAGCATGGAATTCAATGGTGTGCGGAATTCGTGCGACATGTTGGAGAGGAAGCTGGACTTCAGTTCAGAGGCGCGGCGCAGGTAATCCGCCCGCTCGTCCAACTCGGCGTAGAGAGCGACTACACCCCGATTGGTATCTTCGAGCTCGGCATTGATGCGCGCCAGTTCCTCTTTTCTTTCGCGTAAATCGTTGAGCATCTTCAACAGCTCGCGATTCTGAGTCTGCAGTTCATCGATTGCCGTAACGGGACTCTTGCGGGCAATTTCCGATGCAATTCTCTGGAGCGTGCCGCTATCGAGAGAGGTGTTCGGAGGCAGGACCTTGCCAAACTGGACCGAAGTACCGGTTGGGCCGCTCTCGATGGAGAAAGAGTCCATTAACCGGCGGGTGCCCAGAATACCCATGCCCATTCCGGTGGAAGACTGATAGGAGCCGGCAAGAATCTTGTGAAGGTGAGGGATTCCCCCGCCGCGATCCACGACGGAGACCAATAGCATCCGGGTCTCGAAGTTTGCCTGGAAGGAGATCTCTCCGCCGCGTGCATATCGGAAGGCATTGCGTGCGATCTCGGATACAGCGGTTGCGATCCGGATCTGGTCATGATGATCGAACTTCAGCGCTTCGGCAATCGAACGCGCCTGCTGGCGGGCACTCACCACATCCCGCTCGTTCACGAGCTTCATTTGAAAAATCGGAGCGGGGATCACAGACTCTCTTTCTTCAGAGAGGCAACCAGCACGGTTGCGTCATCGCGTTGGCGGCTGAAATCCCGGTAGAGAAGTCCTGCGATCAGGCCCGGGGGACGGCTCATAATTCCGGGATAACCGCTGAGGCTGCACTTCGAATTAAGGCCATCGGAATACATAAGCAGCACCATTCCTGGCTCAAACGGATAGGTATACTCGTGCACCCTCGGCAGCATGGCTCCCAGTGTGCCATTTCGCGAGACCATGTTGCGGGTTGAAGCGCCGTTCCCGACCGCCGCGGTCACGTTGCCCACGCCGGCATACGTCACCAACGAGCGCGCGTGGTCGACAACGGCAATGGACATGGCTGCTCCCCGAGTGGCCTTCAACGCATTGTGAGTTGCGTTCATGACCTCAGTCAGACTCTCCTGTGCGCACGCTTGCACCGATTTCACCGCCTCGCGGGCGGCTTCCGACGCCACAGGACCGTGCCCCAGACCATCCGCGATCATATAAACCGACCGGCGCGAACCCGGCAAGGCGAGGTAAGAATCCCCGCATTCGACCTCACCATGAATCGGGATACTGATCACACCGACGGGGATGTTTTCCGAAGCGGCAGAAAGCCTAAAGCGGCAGAATACAACAGTTCCGCGGCCGGGCATGGAATAAAGTGAGACGGTATCGGAAAGGCGCTTGATTGCTCCCAAACCCTGGCCCGCGGTCCCGCCGGTTGAGACACCATCCTCAAACGCCCGGCCGACGTCACGGATGCCCGGACCGATATCGACGGCGACTATGTCCAGGCATGTGGCTGCTGCCTCAACCGGGCAGATCAGGATACGCCCG
>JAJZIF010000043.1 GCA_021810735.1 Acidobacteriota bacterium | reverse complement strand
ACTTTCAGAGGAATCGACAGAGTAGAGCCAAATCCTCGCGCCACGATAAAATCCGTGATCGTTCCTGGGGCGACGCTGCCACTGGTGCGAATCTGCGAACCGTTGCCTTCATATTGCGCCGCATTGACCGTAATCTCCGGGTTGATGACGCCATTGGTGGCCGCAATCTGCGTTGCCGAGGGATTGGCCTGCGAGTTGGTTCCCGGCGCGGAGACGGGCGAGGGATTCGATTCCGCTCCCGTTTCGTCGGACTCGTAGGTGTAGTAATACCAGATCAGCGACGGGCCGCTCCCTCCACCAGGAAACGTCACATTCGGAGCGACTTGCGGCTCCGCAATGCCTGTCTTTCGGGAAAGACCGTCGGAGCGAATCTTAATCATTCCCGCACACTGAAATCCGGAATCCACCGTCACATTGGGATACGGCGCATCGTCTCCGATATAGGCCCATGGTTGGACACTGGTATTGGGGCGAAATGGAACAATCGAGACAGGATCGCCGCTCAGACCTGTAGCGACCGGGCCAGAGTCTCCGGGAGATGGATAGACGAAGACAGAGCCGGAATCGGTCGAGATGATGAGACAATAGCCTTCCGTTGGCCCCGCTGGAGTCGTATCGTTCATCCTTGCCAAGCTGTTGACCGAGCTATCGACAGTGATGATCGGAAGACCAAGTCCGTTGCGAAGCGTGAACCCGCCCGCGATGTAGGCGCGAACATTCTGCGCCATGGCTCCATGTCCCGGAGGAATGCGATTCAAGGGCGATGTTAGATCGATGCCCGCGAAATCATCGCCGCGCTTGGCCATTCTACCTCACCCTATCTTTCTCGAACCTTGGATCGGCCTGGTCGTCCCGGAATCCCTCGCTCAATAGATCTGGCCGATAGATACCCAAGGCCGCATATTCCGCGTTCTTCTTGCGGCAGTACGTTTCAAACTGTTCGAGCAGCGGCATGGTTGCGGCGAAGTCCGCGCCGCCCATTTTGAAGCTAGCCACATGCTGAGAATAAGCCAGCACCGCATCCACTCCATCTCGGCTGAGTTGGACTTCGGCGGCATCGCTGGCGGGAATGGGAGCGTTTCCCACTACACTGAGCACGACCAACTGCGGGAATCCAAAGACTGCCGCGAAGGGAGCGAGAGCGACTAGATCGACGCCTCCCACCACGATCTGCGGGTCATCCGTTGGCAATCTTTGTTCCCAATTCTGAAGCCACGCATCGATTTCCTTATACGATGGTGTATCAACCTCGATTCCATTCACCGCAGCCTCGAACAGCCAAGGCAGAGAGAGCATCGCCTTCCTCAGTAGCTCATATCGCGCCAGACAGTACTTCGCTCGCGCCGCATCCCGTCCTTCTGGGGAGTTGGCCAGCACATCGGCCAGCGCGCCATAGACGAGCGCCGGAGTCCAATCGTCCGGAATGCCGACAGGCGTGGCTGCTGGCGGCGCAAACGAGGCTCCAGCGAAACTGAGAATCATGTCCCAGGTTCCCGGCTGGTTAGGTGGACAAGAGCAATCGAACGATAAAGGCGGGTTTGCGGTAATCATCCAAGAATCTGGCGCTCCAAGCTGCGTTGTCCCCAGAGGATGAAAGGCATTCACCGTCGAGATGTCTTCACGCCCTAGGACGTATGGCATCGAGGAGTCTGCGGCGATCCAACGAACGCGAAAGACATCGAGCGTCGAATCGGGCAGAAACGTGCGCTGCGAAACCAGCGGAGAGGGCAGCAGCAGATTCACCGGATTGGCGGCGGACTGGAGAAGAAGCTCATCCCGACGATATTGCACTGCCGCCGCGATCATGCCGAGATTGTACTGACTGCTCCCTGCCCAAGTGCCGCCCGACATCGGCTCCAGCAACATGGCTTCAATCTGATCGTAAAGATCGGCATCGGTGACAGTCCGTTGCCGAGGACTACCTGGAACGTTCAGGGTCTTCCATGTATCTCCGGGATTGAACGGGAAGGCATAATCCACGTTCCAGATGAAGGTGATGGAATTGATAAGTCGAAGCGCCTCCGTCAGATAAAGATCGGCTTCTGCGGCGGACGTATACACTCCTCCCGCATCCTGCAAACGTTGCAGGAGTTCGGCCCGCAGTTGGCCCCAACTCAGATAGGAATACGATCCCGCCACTCATGCCCTCTTCCGAGAATGCTTGCGGCCCTTCTTGCGAATGTTGCCCCGCTTCGCCGTGCCCAGGAACCGCTTCGCCAAGTTGCCGCGCGCTCGAATCTTCGGGTTCGAGCTATGCGACTCCTTCCGCGCCTCTTCCTTGGTAGTCAGTCCATCTTTCTCGGCGGCTGCTTTCAGCGCGCCGGGATGTTTGACCGCCCCGCCAATCCACTTCTTTTTCCTTGCCATTCGATTGCTCCTTTCTACATTGGGAACATCCTGCCATTGATCGGGAACAAACCACCCGGAGGCGGCAACGGCTGACCGAGTCGGGCTTCAATCTGCAACACGATCTTATTCAACGCTCCACCCCATGACAGCCAGTAGTTTGCATCCGCCATTGCCTGTTGGTACGAGGAAACCGCCAATGGACTCGGATACGCGGAAACAAACTGCTCCTGCGTCAGTCCGGCTCCCAGAGCCAACAGCGCCGCTTGCTCCGCATATAAAAAGGACAGCGTTGGCGCACTCATGCTAATTTTCCCTCTACCAGCCTGGCCCCGTCTGCCTGGTCGTCGAATTGAAATACGGTACGCGTGGGAAGCCACTCGTTGCCGCACGCATGTCCACGAAATAACTGTCTACCGCATCCCTATCGAGCAATCGCAGCGTCTTCAGGCGAATCAGAAAGTCTTCCTCGCTGGCACTCTTAAGACCTAAATAATTGCCGCCACTGCCTTTGGCCGCCATGATATCTTTTCTCGACTCCGCATCGCGATAGGCCCAAGTGAGGGCTTTCTGCGTTACTAACTCCTCGTCGATGGGGTAGGGCAGCGTGTCCGCATTGTTGATTAAATAAG
This sequence comes from Acidobacteriota bacterium, assembly GCA_021810735.1. Next base: position 11,622 of record JAJZIF010000043.1, on the reverse strand, counting down.
GAAATTCCACCACGCCATACCATTGATAGGAAATCGGCGTCGAAGGATACGGATACATTTCATAGAGTTGCTGACCGAGTGTGGCGGATGGCGTAGTTGTGCCCGCTCCGCGCCGGTCTACTCCCAACGCCGCCATGGTGGTAGGGTTGGAAGTCAGCAGCCGCGTAGGATCGTCCAAATCGATAGTTCTCCGCGAAGTCCACAAGTCCATCGACCACATATCGAACATGTCCGCCACGGTCAGAAACCGCTTGAATCCGGGAGGCATGGCAATATAGGCGTAATACATCTGGTATCCCACCCCAGAGTAGAAGGGAAGCGGATCGATGAAGGGACGGTCGAGCGTCAGCACGGCAAACTGTGTGAAGGTAAATGTGGCGGGCGTTCCGCCTTCCGCGAAGTTGATATAGGGTTGGATATATCCGCTGCCACCGGAAAGCACAAACGGAGCGTTTGTGACCGTACCATCCGACTCCACTGTGATTTCGACGGCTGCTCCTGTACCCGTCCCAGCCCCATCCAGCACATCGTAGGTGTAAGTTCCCGGCGTCTGGCCTACTCCATCGGAAGTGATGGTTGCATACGCGATGGAGCCATTGCCCGTCATGGCGATGATCGAGTAGATGGAGTATCCTTGCGCGCGAAACTGCTGTACAGTGGGGCTGTAGATCAGCGGCAAAGCATTCCATGAGATCGTCGCATTCAGGTCTCCCACGATCGTGGGACTTCCGAGAGTTGCCGTGATCGACCCGTCGGTCGAGATGTTCGGCGTCGAGAAGCCGCCTTGCTGCAACTGGAAGCTCCACAGCATCGAATCCTGGACATACTTCCATGAGCGATTGATGAGTGTCTTGGCACGAATGCGACTCATCGCCGGAACCAACTCCGTAATTTCACTCATCATGTCGATCAAGGCCATCGTTGACTCCAAATTGAAAAGGCCGGGACCGAAGCCCCGACCCCTTGGGAGAAGAGAAACAGAATCTTTATTGTCCTATTGCCGACAGCCGAATCGTATACCCGGAAAGATTGGTGTTCGCGGCCACTTGCGCTCCCGTGGCAAGAACGATCCAAATCAGCTTCCATTGGGTATGCCCGTTGTTCAGCGGTACGGGAATCGTCCAATACGTGCCAGTTTGGTCTGCCGAGGGAACCAAGGTTTGCACCCCATTCGAGCATCCCAATGCAACCGGATCGACCAACTCTCCGCCTGTGGGATAACTGGTGGGGCCGCTGTGATCGGCGGGGCCGTAAAAGTGTCCGCCGAAGGTGTCCCGATCTCCCAGAACCAGTACGCTTGTTCCTGCTGACATGCTTCCTCCTTAGAACGGGATGCGGTTGATGAAGTCTGGGTAATACGCCACGCCGGTGGTATTGACCGCCGCAGCAGAAATTCCAATCCCGACAACTCCAGCGGTCAAAGGAAGGTCGGCTGCACCTTCAAATTTGCCCGTATTCGAGGTATCGGGAAACACCGCGTTGCCAAGAGCAATCGCAGCCACGGCCCCTACATCGACAGCCGCTCGACCCGCTCCCACGAAGATAAAGCACCAGTTGCCCGGAGTGGGAGTGTTGGAGGCATTGTTGAACGTCGATGGATTGACGAACACACCGCAAAAGAAAGCGTTGGCCAGCGCAGTCGAACCATAGACAGACGCGGCAACATCGGCGGTCGTGACCGTCGGCACATCGTAAGCCGTTTCCGGCAGTGTGCCCTGCGATGAGCCTTGATCGAGGAGAAGATAGGCGGCACGACCCGCTACGGCATTCGCGGCGGTCGCTCCAGAGTCTAGCTGTACCCACTGGTATGCGCCGTCATAACCCTGCGTTCCCGGAGCGAAGAATTGCTCGCACTCTGTCGGCCCCAGCGTAACGATCTTGCCCGCCGTCATTCCCATCCAGTATGGATTGCCGACTGTATCCTGGTATCCCGACTGACTCGGAGAGTTGCAGGTGTTGATGTAGCCCGGAATGTTTACGCCGGTACTCGGAAACTTCGCCATTGTCTATCTCCTTGAAACGAAATAGTTACTCTATCCGAGTATCCCGTAGCACTGTTGATCTTCACGGGGTGTCGGATTGTAGAAGTTCAAAACATGCCGCAACCATTGCACATACAGCCAGGGATTCTCCGGCCACCGTGCTGGGTCCATAAAGTAGTAGTTCACCGGAGCGCCATCCGCCTCGCGGTATTTCCATACATCTGGAGTTACCCAGAACAGCGGTTCGCCAACCACAACGGTATTCAATCCACCGGACAACCCGTTCTTGGTCGCATTCGAGGTAAAGCCAAGATTGGGGAGATTGGAAATCCCCTGATTGGCCAGCATCGCTGAGGTCAGAGTGAACTGGCCGGTCTGAATTGCACCTGGAGCCGGGGCTGTCCCATTCACTGTGGTAAAGAGATTGGCAATCGAGGGTTTCGGTGAACTGGAAGGAATAATGTCGTCCTGGAAGATCGTGGCGTTCTCAAACTTGATCCCACTCCAGTTGATGTTTTGGTCGTCTCTGGTTTCATACCTCTGCTGACGCTGGAAGGCGCTAGCAATCGCAGAGTAGCCAATATAGCTGGTCACTCCAAGCTTGTCGCCGCCATTGGAAATTGGCGTCATGTAGGTCTTCAGCAATGTCTGGTAGTTGGGCGGCGCTGGGTTGCCATTCTGGTCTCCCAGCCAAATCGGTGTCGAGTTCAGAGAACCATCGATAGCTCCATTGCGCGCCTGTCCGCCATAGGTCGGGAACACATTTCCATCCCAGGAAGGCGTCACACCGTCGTTCAACGCTTCCGAGATGCCGTTGATGGCAGCCAGCCGATTGTCGGAAATGCCATTGCCTGCGGCCTGACCATGGCGGAACATATCGCCTTCCAGTTGGAAGTCGATGCCTTCCATCATCTGATTCAGATAGGCTTCGAGAATACCGACCCGCGCCTCTGGCCCTTTATTTTGCACTTCGGTCACAAACTCGTTGACCAGAGTGTATTTGGCATAGCTCTTTGGCTGGAAGATGCTGGCGGTAATCATCTGCGGCTGGACGATGGTGAGGTCCTCACCGGGGAACATGGCTCCTCCGGGCGCTCCCTGATAGAGTTGCGGCACTTGCATGGCCGCGCCTCCGCTAAATGGGTCGTATGCTCCGGAAGCGCGAAAATATCGTTGGAAAGGCGTTCCCACATAACTGTTCTGGAACACATAACCATCGATCAGTTCATTCAGCGTGGTCGCCGAAACTTCCGGGAAGAGTGGACCAAACGGGGTTGGCATTCTGCTTTCTCCTTGTCAGCCTATTTACGCTGCTGTTGCTTCTCGCAGCTTCGCCTTGGCATTCTCACGCCACGGCGCATTGCGTTCTCTTGCTCCACGGGCACTCTGCCAAGGCTTCTTCTCGCCTTGCTGTGCATCTGAGGCTTTATACGTGGAAAATCTGCTGGGACGCCCAGTGCGAAGGTTCGGATTGGAACCGTTCTTCTCGGCGTATTCCTTGACCGCCTTGGCTGTGATTTCGTCGTCGTGCTTTCTCTGCGCGGCGGCGGTTTGCTCGGCGCGCTTTTCGGCGACGTTGTGTTTCTGCTCCCAAGCGTTCTTCAGCGTGAATTGCCGGTTGCCAAGCTGATGCTGGCGATTGACTTCCGTAACCAGTTCATCGACTCCACCCAGTGGAGTCCCAAACAGCGAGAAATGCTCCGCGCTCAGATTTTGCAGCGCCACAACCGTATTGGCCTGAGCGGTCGAGAAACGGCTAAAATCGTCGCGGTTTACCAGGTTGGGATCGGGTGAGCCTTGCGCGCGAGGCGGATTGGGGTTTGCATTGGCGGTCGTGTCGTCTTCCGGAACAACGCCATATTCCTTGGCTTTGGCCAGCTTCGCTCGGAGGGCGGCGGTTTCGCCTTCCTTCTCCAGAGAGTCTTGCACGACTTTCCGCATCTCTGGCACAAACTCGTTTTCGTAGCGGGCGGTAAACTGCTGCAACTCCGTCTCCGCTTTTCTGCGGGCCGCTCCCTCGGATTCGTTCGCCTTCATGATCTTGGTGAGAAAGCCTTTAAATTTCGCATCGCCCAGCGTGGCTTCCCACGCCTTCAATTCGTCGTCGGTCAGTCCAGATTCTTGCTTCATCCATTCGAGTTCGGTCATAGTGTTCTCCTTAAAAACTCGTCAGACTACCGGGGCGGAGCAGGTTGGGGAGCGGGCGAGGAAGCCGCCGATGCGCTTGCCTGAAGTTTCTGCAATCCCTGAAGCATCATCTGAATCCCTTCCTGTCCCTGGGGAAATTCTTGGGCCAGGCTTTTAATCAACTGTCCAATCATGGTCAGTTTAATCACAGGAGAAGCTCCGCCCGAAGGCGAAGCTCCCTGTGGGGAAGACGATCCAGAAACGGCTGGAGGAAAGGTTCCCATCTACTTGCGATGACCCCGCTTGCGGCCATGCTCTTTACGGTGTCCCTTGTGACGCCTGTGATGCTTCTCGCCCAGATGTGGGCCAACCACGGTCAGCTTTTTACGACCTCTGCGTTTTGCCATTGCGTTTCTCCTAGTTTGAATTGGGAGGAGCCGCTAGCCGTGTCCGAGGAAGGGGCGGTAGTCCTGTCTCTCCATTAGACTAAAGGGAAAACCTTCCTCGTCAAGAGGGCAAGTGATAGAATCGACAGGAATTAGTGCGGATGGATAGGAAGAGTTAGGGAAAAACGAAGAAATCGAACTTAGCTGGCGGAATCGACTTCAATATCGCGTTGTGCAATCGCCGTCGTTTCCTCAAATAGGAGCGACGAAATGGAACCGCCCGGCCCAAACTGCGCCGTCAGTTTGCCAACCTGTTTCTCGCTGCGAATGAAGTCGAAGGCTTCGAGTAGGAGCTTGCGTCCACCGTCGTCCGGCTTTTGATCGGCGGATATGTTTGTGCGATGAATTACATGACTGCGCGTGGATGTTTTCATTTTTCTCGCTCCCTTATTTTGTTGTGGCAACTACGGCGCGAGCGCCGCTGGCTGTGCCTTTTTGCTTCACTGCGCCGCTGCCAGGATGGTGCGGCGGACGGCCCGCTCCCGGCTCTCCAGGCTTTGGCCCTGGTTTGCCTGGAGGTTCCGGTGGCAACATCCCCAACGTTGCCTCCAGTTTCATAATGTCCGCCTTCTCCTGCAACTGCTCTTTCGCCCAATTGAATACTTTTTCCTTGATGGTCGAGCCTTCAATCGTACCCCAGTTGGGAAGGTCGAACTGCGTGGCTATCGTCTCCGGATCGACAGGAACTCCCTTTCCCAAGAGTGCCAACAGATTGAGTCTCTGTTGTGCCTGTGCAATATAGTGGAGTGAATGCGGTGTAATGAAGAACCGCAGATTCTTGGCGAATGTCTTCGCACGCGTGAATTCATCGGCATTGGAGGCGACAAGCTGCTGGTTGCTGTCGATGGTCGGCTCTCCGGGCAAGTGCGATGGAATCACCTTGTCGGGAGCATAGTCGAAGACCTGCGGAGCGATGCCGTCGGCCCCAACGATCTGCATGACCTGTGGCGTTGTCATGTATTGAAGGATGTTGTACTTCATCATCTCGCCCAAATCCCTCAGACCGCGCTCCATGGTGCGCGAGGTTCCCATGACCGTCGGCCCTTCCGCATCGAGAAGTTTTTCCGGATCGCTGATGTTGGCGCGCAGCTTTTCCAGAGACTTTACCGCATCGAGTCCCAACGAACGCATCATCGAAGCCTGAAGAATCTCGATGACCTTGAACAGCCAGTCGGGAATGTTGTAACACCACTCCGGCATGGGAGGCCGCAGGACAGGCTCCTTGATATCGCCATCGATGCCCCAGGTAATCTCTGGACTGAGCGGATCGATGCCTTCCGCCTGTCGGCTGGTCAGCTTGCCAGTCTTGTCGCCAGTCGTGATGTCGATGTTGTAGACCTTGCCGGGTTTCGCTCGCGCCATGGCCACACGATAGATGGAGCGCGTCAGATCGTCGATGGCATCCTGGGTTGCCGCCGTTCCCGCAAATAGAGAGTAGCCAGTCGGCTCCCATGCCCACTCATCCAGATAAAAAGGGATCAGGGGAACCATATCATGCCAATCGAAGGCTGGCCCATCGTACATCAGCGCCGTATCGCAGGAGATCATCAGACGCCGCTGCGGATAGACGCGGCAATCGTCCTCGGTCGCCATTCGTTCCACACTGCGACCATTCTCAAAGCGAGTAATCTTCTGTCCGACATAGGGCACTTTATAAAACCAACTTGTATCGGGCTGTCCCATGGCCAGTTCCTTGCCGATAGGATTGCCTTCCTTATCTAGGATCGGTTTTCCCTTGTCGTCTACTTCGCCAAAATTGATACGCAGATCGAGCACGTAGGTGTAATAGATGTCGGTGAAGGATTCCAATTGACCGTCGATCTGATGCACCCGCCAGCGAGCGGAGTCATAGGAACGGCGGTCATCGCCTCCCTTCGTGCGGCCATATTTCTTCTTGGCGAAGGGCTTGATGAACTGCTGATATTCGGGAAACAGGGCATGGGCCTTGGCGATGCCCATGGGAACAGCAATGGTAACGATATAGGCTTCCTGATAATTGCGTCCTCTGGGAAGCTGGATGGGCCAAACATCCGGTTGCCCCAGCGCCATGAACTCGAAGTGTCCTTCTCCGGAGCCATATTTCGATCTTGCATAGAAAGGATAGATGAAGCCTGCTCCAGTCACAGCGGCATATTGCAGCGCATCCTTGATAGAGCGATCCACGAAAGACTCCATATAGATGGCTTTCGCGACCTTGGACATCATATTGGCCTGTTCGAGAAAACTTTTATTGTCTGTCGAATATCCCCAGTAGGGGCGAATGTCAGAGAGCGTTTCGACAATTTCCAGCACGCCGCGCTTCAAATCTCCGGTGGTAAAGCGCGACCAGTTTGTCGATTGCGCCGTGCCGCTCTTACCCGCAAGAATGTCCATAGCGCGCTGCATGGAAGTGGAATTGCAATTGTCCTGCTGCCATGCGATGCCTTGCGAGATGCAGCGATGCAGGAAGGAGAGCTTCGCTTCATCCGACCGCTCGAATTCCGGAACTTGCCAGGAAACAGTAGATTCGGCCACTTAGTTTACCTTTGCTTTCGCCTGCTCTAAACATTGCATGGCGCGTTCGATCCTCGCTTTAGGGTTGGAGTTCGCAAAATAGGTTCCGGCAAGGCATTTTCCATCGTCTAGACCCACTAAAATCTTGATTGCCATCTCCACATCTTCCGGCACACATCCACTGACTCCGGTAATTCCATTCCCTTCAATACCAACATGAATCGATTTCATCAATTCACCCCATTCCAGTATGCGATGGCTTGCTCTCTCGACCATTTTGGCGAGGGAAACTTTAACGTCATTTTCGATGACTTGGCGGATGGACAAACTGGGCAGACAGTCGTGCTGGGCAGCGCGGCATTTCGACAGGAAATCCAATGGTCTCCGAACCCATCGGAGCGAAGCACGGGCGCATCGCCACACCAAGGACACGGTTTCAATTCCGGACATTCTTCTTCTGTATGCATCAGTTCATCCTCGTTCTCGCGCCCTCAAGCGGAGCTTCCATCGATTCCATTGCGCTCACTCCATAGACCGTGTTTTTTTGCATCTCGAAATCGCGCTCGTCCATCAATCGCAGGCTTTCGCGGATAAATGCCTTCTCCCAGTCCTTTGTATCCGCCGACATCAATCGCTGCAACAGGTTCGAGCGCACACGCTCATAGAATGGGCGTCCGCGAAAGTAAATCTTTTCGACCAGTTTTTGATTGGCTTCATGCTCTTGCTCGCAAAGTCTTTTGAAGATGCGATCCATCGCTTTGGGAACATTCGTCTTGTGCCGATTGTATCCGAGGCGATACGGAGACATAGGCGAAGTCAGAATGACATGCTTGGTCATGGGATTCTCATCCCACCAAAGGACTTCCTTCCCGTTCTCATAGGCCCATTCGTCGCGCTTCTTGCCTTCCAGTAGAATCATAATTCGGCTCCGATCATTCTCTCGAACGTTGAGTTGATGCCCACAGGATAGTCGTAGTTTATCTCCAATTCCTCGTTTTCTCCCTCAAATTTTGTTTGAATTCTGCGTGCCATCGATTCCGTATCGTTGAGAATGACATACGAAATGCCATCCGCGAAGATACGATCATCGCGTTTGCCGTCCTGATGGTCCCAGCGCGTCTTGCCGCCATCGGTTTTATCGATCTGGAAAGAGGGTATCTCGTGCTTCAGGAGAAATGGATCGTTGACCTGTCTCCAGTGGTTCTCCACTGCCGTCTTATAGAGCGAGAGCATGAAATTTCGGCTCCACTCCGTCGTGTACCATCCCATGCGGTGCGATTTTTTCTTGTCCGCCTCCGGGTTTTTTCCATCCAATCGAGAGAAATGGTACAAGTCTCGCTTATTGAATCCCATCGATAGCATTTGAATCTGCGGAGTGTCTCCCAGCCCAAAGACTTGCTCGATGCCGACTACGGGGAAATTTCCATCCGGCATTTCCGTTCGATAGAGCGCGACCAAAGCCATAATGTAGGGATGCATCAGAGAAGGATCGACGCGATTGGTCCAGAAACAGGCTGCTTGGAAGTCTGGCTCATTGCCGTAAATCGATTTCCCGTTCACGCTGATATAACTGCCATCCCTGCCTGTTCCTCCAGAATTGTCCACTCCGATTCCATAGAGATATCCACTCTCCGGCCAGCGAAAAATCAGGCATTTTCGCTCCGCATCGAACAGGTCGATGCCAGATTCCTTCGGTTGTTTCAGAGGTACGAACTCCCACCAAAAGGTCTCTGCGATCCGTCCGCGAAGGTCGGTGATATTGCCATCGAAGCTGACGCGAAACGGCTCCCGCTCGCGGTCGATTTCCTCCTCCATCGGGGCATATCTCTCCTGGATTTGCTCTCCCATGATGGCCCAGCAGGTATAATCCAAGCGATTTTCGTCCTGTTTCTGGACTTCCATCAGATCGAACACTAAATCTTTCTTGGGACGCAGAGCTTCCATATCGTCTACCGGGCGTTCCTGATAAAAGGCGTTTTCCTCACCCTTGCGGCGCGCTTCGAGAAGCTCGGTTTCCCAGTAGTATGCCTGGAAGTCCTGCATCTTCCAGTCCTCACCCGCATACTTGCGAATGAGCGGGGTCTGGTGGACGTATTCCGCCGCCTTCGCCATCATCCTGCGCGTTTCCGGCATCGGGTTCCAGCCTTGCGGGACAGGATGCTCTCTTCGCCATGTGGGAGTCGGAAAAAGGTCGATGGCGATAAAAAACGGGAAGTAGACGGGTTGCAATCTCGCGCCACCACTGGCCCAGTAGTCGCGGCTGGAATACCATGTCCGCGCCCACCAATCCGTATTCCCGTTGCCCGTCGATTCCAGGATCATAAACGTGTTTGGGCTGGGATGAACGGCCTGAAACAGAGACTTTTCGATGACGTTCGAGGCGTCTGGGAAGATGCTGACTTCCGAGATGTGCAGGACAGATGGAGTATCGCCACGGGCGATGCCAGCGGCTTTTTTGCCGCTGTAGAGGGTCAATCTGGTATTGGTCGCGGCAAACGCCTTGAGCGATCCGGCGCGGTCGCTGGTTGGATTGGCCTTCATCCAGCTTGGCATCTCGTTGAAAGCCAACTCCAGCATTCCGCCCATGCGTTCGCAGGCATCCTGATCGTAGGAAGCGACCGCCGCCTTCACTCCAATGCCGAAATTCACCTTATGCGTGATAGCAAGTTCCACCAAGGTCGAGATGCCTTGCTGTCTGGCCTTCAGGACGATTTGCTCGATAGGCAGAGCGGCTTCTTCCCGCTCCGCCCACATATCCATCATCATCGATTGGGAAAAATGAGGCTTAAAGCGAATCAGTTCGCTGTCGGCATTAATGAACGCATAGTTTTCAATCCAATAGCGAGTATCGCAGGCACAAATCTGATATTCGTTGGCAATCCATGCCAGCTCGTCCGGGCCAAGCGCATTCTCCACATCGTCGCCCTTGGACTCCGCTTTTTCGGCCAAATCGCGAAAATGGGCATTGAAGCTCTTGATCTGCGAAAGAGAGTGATATTCGGGAATCCACAGACCCGCTTCCGACTTGACGGAATGCTCGGAAAGTGTCCGCAACTGCTCGGTAGCGAGTCGTTTTGAGAACATCGTTACCTCTCGAACACCATGGGTCGGTTCTGCTCGAAGTGAATGAGGTCTTCATTCTTCGATGCGTGCGACGGTAGCTGTTTTGGACTGACGACGGAGACAATTTCCTTCAGCCTGTCTTCCGGATACTTCCATCGCGGCGAGTCGGACAACTGCTTGCGCTCTTCCCGCTCTCCAAAGTTGTTCTGCGTATAATTGTTGACTGTGTTCTTTGGCAGAGGAACCTGGCCGCTGATCTTGCCGAACAATTCCATTGCTTTGATGTCGCCATTGGTCTTTCCCACCTGCTTGCGGCCATGCTCGGTATCGATCACAATGGGAACCGAATCGGTTGCCGCCTTAATGATCGATTTTGTGACTTTGTGCATGGCGCTCGAAATCAGCAGCTTGGTCTGCGTGTCCGCGTAGAGAAACAGCGCCGTCTGCGCTATTTCGGCCAAGCGAAGCGACCCAATCCCAGAAGCGAAGGCAATGTCTTCCAAGCGCAAACGCTTTCTATCGAGCACCGTCAAAGCGTCGTAGACTTCGAGAAACGCCTGTGCGTCCGCATCGTCGTAGGCGCGCACGGCATCCAGCACGCTCCGGATGCCCCCATCGGCCCCGCGCAGCATCGGAGTGACGACCGGTTCCATCTCCGCTTCCCAGGCTTCGTCCTCATGATCTTTCTGCCATCGCTCTCGCAAGCGGGTCAGGGCTTCCTCGCGCTCATCTCTTTTTGGCGGCTTCGTCTTGAATTTCGCAGGCGGCACGGCTAACCTCGCTGGATTCCATATTCCTCGACCGCGCCTTCGGGCATCTCCAACCTACCCTTGAATGCGGGCATGTCCGTATTGGCGGTGACTGGCATCTCTCTGCCGGGTTTCAGCTTGCCTTTATACTTCGCCGCAGGAACCATCTTCTCCACAAGCTGCCCAGACTCCTCCACTTCGACCGGCAAAGGCATCTCCGCCGCAGTCCGCACCGCATTGGGCGGACGAACCGGGATTTCTATGGTTTCATGAAAATCCTCCATACCGATTTTAGGAACCGTAAACAAATCGGTAAGAGGTGGCGCATAACTCAGCGCAGGAGTAAAAACCAGGTTGACGCTTACGTCTCCACCCACTCCGATGACACTTACCATCGCGGAGTAGCCGTTGTATCCCTTATGGCTGTGAAAGTGACCATGCACGGCCAGCCTCGTCCAAACCGCCTGCATCAGGCGATCAAGGTCGGCGGAGCGGCGGCGAAACTCTGGCAACTGGGCGAGACGGCTGTACATGTGATGGCAGAGGGAGGCCAACGCCTCTCCTCCACTCAGGCGTTTTGGCAGAGAGCGTTCCTTGGGCATGGGATTCTCCGTTCAGGACTTTTTCGAGGCCGTCCCAGTATTGAATTCTCTGGGCGTAGAGTGTGAGAAGTTTCTGGAGCGTTCTTCCTTGCGGCTTGCGCGAGCCGCGCTCCAGATAGCATAAACATGCCTCGGAAATCGGGGCCATGACCACGGTTTG
>JAJZIF010000042.1 GCA_021810735.1 Acidobacteriota bacterium | reverse complement strand
GCCGCCGCCGATCAGATCCAGCTCTACAAGCTGCTGACCCGTCAAGTCGCCGCCAGCCTGGGATATACGGCATCCTTCCTGCCAAAGCCGGTCGTGGGAGTCAACGGCAACGGCATGCACACCAATGTCTCGGTCTCCCAAAACAAGACCAACCTGATCTGGGACGAGGCCGGTGTTGAGAAGACATCCGCTTTCGGTTGGGAGTTCGTGGACCGCATCCTGACCCACGCGCTCGATCTGTGCCTCATCTTGAACTCCAGCGTCAACGCCTATCGCCGTCTGGACCCCCATTTTGAAGCACCGAACCAGATCAAGGCATCGGCCACCGATCGCGGATCGATGATTCGCATTCCGATTGGTAACTCGAAGTCGGCGCGCGTCGAGATTCGCTCCGTCGCTCCCGATGCCAACCCATATTTGACGCTCTACTCGCTCTTCCGGACGGGGCTTGAGGGCACCACCCTGAGCATCGATGGGCTGCGCCAGGCGGAGCGGTATCTGCCGGACAATATCCATACCGCTATCGAGGACTTCCGGAATGCCGAATGGATCAGCACCATCCTGGGCGAGGATGTGAAGGGCCGCTTTGCGGATTTGAAGCAGGCTGTGGCGGAACGCGCCCCACGGCAACTCGGCACCTTTGTAAAGCCAGCCGAAGTCCAGTACCACCACGAGGTCTATAACCAGGCGTTGTGGAACCTGTTTTAAACAATCCCGCTAAGTTGTCTGAGAATGCAGGAATGGGGTGCGTCGCATCGGCGCGCCCCATTCACCCATTCCGGCCAACCACCTCTGTATAAAGCTCGATTTGGCTGGGAATCGACGACCGTAAAGTTAGGAAGTTGTTGCCCCAAAATTCGAGCATTCTTCTCGGAAGTTCGAGGCCCCTCCCACAAATCGAAGGAAATTTGAAGTCTGTGGAATTTCTTCATGAATTCCTCATAAGTAATTTGCGTTCCTAATAGATATCCGGCAGACAAAACATTCCGCCGCTGATTCCAACCAGGATCCAATGGCATGGAATGGCCGAGGCGCATCTGGCCTGGCGACTCCACGGACAAGACCACTTGAGTATCTCGAACCACCAGGAGAATGATCATGACAGAAGAAAAAACCGCCCCGACAATGCAGGCCACACTCGGTCTGACAGGCTTAACCAGCAATGCAATGGCTCTGATTGCCCCCGGCGCCTTTCTATGGTTGACGTTCTTCATTCAGGCGACAACCGGGGCGACCGCTCCATCGATGTGGATTGGGATCTTCGCTGCCCTGATGCTCTGTCTGGCGACGGCCGTCTCATACGCGGAGATATCCAAGCTCTATCCCGGGACCGGCTCCAGTTATTACTATGCCGAGCAGGCCATGCTTTCCAAGGACAAAGCATTTAAATATGCGCGCATATCCAAGTTCGTCGTCGGTTGGGGCTCCCACCTCTACTACTGGGTCTACCCGGGAGTGATGGTTGGCGTTACCGGCATCTTCGTCGGCTACATCGTAGGCTTTCTCTGGCCAAATTTCATGAGCGGCTCCAACCCGGGACCTGTGTTCATGGGGTTGGTTGCGGTTGCATTTTCCTTCGCCGTGGCCTGGATCGCGCAAAAGGGGGCCAATGCCTCGACCGCGGTGAACCTGGCCATCAACGTGGTGCAGATCTCCGCGCTTGGCTTGTTCAGCATCCTTGCGATCGGATACCGGGTGAACCACCCAGCTGGTACCGCCGCGCTGCAGTACGACGCAACCACGCAAGCGACCTACAACTATGAGTTCGCGACCAAGCCCGATGGCACCGTCATCCGCGATGCCAGCAACGTTCCGCTGCCTCTTATGGACGCGGCCGGCAAACCTGTTCCCTTCCACATTCAATATCCGCAAATGGATTCGACCGGCAAATTGTTCATGAGTCACCCGACCGCCAAGTCGGTGGTCTCCGTGCACAACTTTAACTGGGTGATGATCCAGGCTACCGTCGCCATCCTGATCCTGGTCGGATTTGAGTCCGTCACGTCCCTGGGAGGCGAGGCAAGAAATGCCAAACGAGATATCCCGATCGCGGTCATCGCTTCCCTTCTGATTCAGGGACTGGTGTGCTATCTCATTGAATATTTCGCGGCAAATTACTTTCTCAACTCGGGGTACTCCATGCAAAGCGCGGTCGGCTCGGCAGCTCCCATCGGCGACATGATGATCATTGTCGGCGATGCGCTGCTGGGCCAGGGACACGGCAAGTATTTCATGCTCGCCGAGGCGGTCACCGTCTTCCTGGCGCTGATCGGCACCACCCTCGCCTGCATGAATACTGGGGCCCGCGTGACCTACGCCATGGGCCGGGACGCGGAGGCGCCGGAGCACTTCGGCATGCTGCACGACAAGAACCTCACGCCGCATCGTGCGGTCTGGACGCTGGCCACCATCACGGCGGTCATCGGGATTCTCTCCATTATCCTTTGCTTCGGCGATGCCGCCGCTCCCACCGACGCAACCATCCAGGCGCTTCCTCATGGCCTTCTTTCGAGTGTTGGCTATATGTCGCACGCTACCATGGCCGCGCTTCCCAACTCACTGTTGATGGCGACGTTGACATCCAACTTCGGCACCTTCATTCTGTACGCGCTCAGTTGTCTGTTGTGCATCATTGCCTTTCATGGCCGTTCGGACTTCAACTTTGTCAAACACCTGCTCATTCCCGCGTTTGGCCTGCTGGCCAACCTGGGATGCATGGCGTTCTACCTGATCGGACCGACAATGGGCTATGGCACAGTCAAAGAACCTCTCGGCGCGCTCCTCATCGCCGCAGTCTGGGGCTTGTATGGCGCCTTCTATTTCATGCGCAGCTCGAAGGCCAAGGGCAAGGGCATGCTGCTTCAATCCAAGCAAGGACAAGTGATTGCCACCGCGGAGAGCATCAAATGATGTCGCACGCGTAATCTGAGCCGCACGATTCACTGCCAAAAAGTTTGCCGTCTGCTTCAGATGACTCTGGAGCAGGCGGCAAAAACCCGTCTGTCTGCATTGCAGGCACAGGCCCGAGGAATCATTCGCGGAGCAAGAAGCTTAGGGCGGCGATCCGAATGCTGGATGTAGTTTTTGGTCAGGCAAGCGACCCCGGAAAAATTCGCGGGAATAACGAGGACTCGATGGGGGCCTTCGTTCCCAGATCGCGGCAGGAGTCCCGCTCCCACGGCTGGATGTTTGCCGTGGCCGACGGCGTCGGCGGGATGGATCTCGGCGAAGTTGCCTCCGCGATCGCCGTCAAGGTCATGGCGCAGGGTTTTGCCCAGGCGCCGGAGAGAGCTTCTTTACCCAGCCTCATGGCGCGCTTGATCCAGGACGCCAACGCAACGATTCACGATGAAGGACTCCAGCCGGAACGGCGTGGAAAACGCATGGCGACGACTGTGGTCTCCTGTGCCCTTCGCTACGACGAGGCATGCATTGCTCACGTGGGAGATTCCCGCTGTTACCTCGTGCGCGAGGGCAAGGCGACCGCGCTCACGCAAGATCATACGGTGGTCGGTGAACAACGGAAGCTCGGACTTATTTCGGCTGCGGACGCGGAACGTTCCGAGAGCCGCCATATCCTCACCCGCTCGCTTGGCCCGGAATTATTTGTGACCGTCGAGACCCGCAAGGTCGCCATCGCGGCCGGCGATCTTCTCGTGCTCTGCACCGATGGGCTCTACGGGGGCCTCTATCAGGAAGATATTGCCCGCATAGTTTCCCAGAAGAAGGACGTCGAAGCCGTGGCACGCGAACTGGTGAGTTATGCCGTCGACGTCGATGGTTCCGACAATGCCACCGCCCAGGTGATCCATGTCCGTTCCATCGAGGCAATGGCGATGTATCGCGGCCGCCTCTACCCGCTTCCCTGACCGGAACCGCTGAAAACGTAAGTAATAAAATCGGCGGCTGGCGCACTCGCAGCGTCTTTGAACGCAACTCCATCGTCTCACAAGCAGATATTGCCGATGCATTGAAGAAGCTGGAAGCCGGCTAAACTGCTACGGCTTCTTTTTTCCCGGCACGGCGAGCATTCGATCCAGCATGAGATTTCGCGCCGCGCTGTTTCGTTTCCATTGGGCGCACGGAAATGCTCGTTTGTAGATGTAGCCGATCCGCATAGCGCAACAGCTTCTCAATGCTTACCTGCGAAATACTCCGCTTCAGCAGATTGCTCACAAACGGCTGGTACTCATCCAGCATGTCGTACCATGGGTGCCCCAGGTCTCGATTCTGAGACCTGGGATTCTCTCAAGAATCTCTGGATTGCCGGCATTACGTCACCGCGAGATGCTTTCCTTATTCCGCGCGCAATGCTTCCACAGGATTCACGGAGGCAGCGCTGCGCGCCGGGATGTAGCTGGCCACCAGCGCCGCAACCGCCAGCACGACAACCACCGAGGCCAGCGTCGAAATGTCCCAGAAATGAATGCCGAACAGCATCTTCTGCATCAGCACGCGTCCTCGTGAACATCGTCCACCACACCGATACTCCGTGTCATCGACTTCGGCGTCAGGCTCACGTGGGAGCTTAGCCCAAGGTCACCGAGAAACGGCAATCGCTCCATCATGTCGACGGGAATCAGCCGCTGAAGGATGTAGATGGTTCCGTAGGCCACCGCCAATCCAACTGCGCTGCCCAAAGCGACCAGCAGCAGACCCTCCGTAACGAACTGGCGAATCAATCGCCCAGGCGATGCGCCCAGAGCGCCCCGCACCGCAATCTCGCGCTGTCGGATCTTAGGAGCCGAAGCTTATTGAAGATACTCCGAAACCGGTCCATCGTCACCTCCTACGCGTCCTGCAGCACGCGGCCGATGGCCGCAATCATTTGCTCAAATTGCGAAAGCGCGATGCCGAGCTGTTTCCGCCCCAGCGGCGTCAGCGTGTAAAAGCGCGCCCGGCGATTGATCTCCGTCTTCTTCCATTCCGCTTTCACCCAACCCTGCAACAACAGCCGTTGCAATGCCGGATAGAGCGAGCCTTCCTCCACCGTCAAAACATTTTCCGACGATCGTTTGATGGAGAGCGCAATCCCGTAGCCATGCAGCGGCGCGCGCGTCAGCGTCTTCAGGATCAGCATGTCCAGTGTTCCCGGCAACAAGTCTGGTTTTTTCGCCATGGTTCTGTCTGTAGATTATCTATGCATAGAACGTCAATGGCCTATGCGCCGTCGAATGCGACGCCCTGGATTATCATGCTGCTGTGTGCTGCTTTTTCTCCCGCGTTCCACACCCCTCATCGAATCGCACGTAACGCGGGGCGAGAATACCTTTTTTCCAACAGATTCAACGAAACTTGCATCTCTCTTAGGTAAGGATTCAGTTGCAACACATTTTCCTACAGGGTGAGATTTCTTTGATCAAAACTGAGAGCAAACTGGGCAGTACGGCGCCCATCGCAGCAAAATTGGAGGGCAGAAAGCGCGTTGTCCTTGAGGGAGTGCAGCCGGAAATCGACCATGGCGACTATGCGATCCAGCGCGTCATCGGCGAGCCGGTCGTTGTGGAAGCAGATATCTTTGCCGACGGCCACGATGCTATCTCGGCCCAGCTACTCTATCGCGGCCCCAGAGACCGAGCCTGGAGTGTGACGCCGATGCTGCCCCTCGGCAATGACCGCTGGCAGGCACAGTTTACCGTTACGGAGTTGGGCGAGTATCGCTACACCGTCGAAGGCTGGGTGGATGCATTCAAGACCTGGCGCAACGCGATGAAAAAACGAATTGACGCCGGCCAGGAAACCCACGTCGAGCGCATGGCGGGCTCGAACCTTGTCTCCGCGGCCGCGAAGCGCGCAAAAAAAGACGACGCGAAAAAGTTGAAGGAATTTTCCGTCCGGCTGAATGACACCGACCCGCAGGCCGCCTCCGCTGCCGCGCTCGATCCCACGCTGGAAACCTTAATGCAGCAGTATGCCGAGCATTCCTTCAGCACCCGCTACGCAAAG
Source organism: Acidobacteriota bacterium (assembly GCA_021810735.1). The sequence goes on along the minus strand of JAJZIF010000042.1, from coordinate 8,749 downwards.
GAACTCATCGTCAGTGTCAACCGCAAACACGCCGGCTTCTCCGCCTGGTATGAACTCTTCCCTCGTTCCTGCTCGCCGACTCCCGGCAAACACGGCACCTTCAAGGATTGTGAAGCCTGGTTGCCCTACATCGCTTCCATGAACTTCGACGTTCTGTATTTCCCGCCTATCCATCCCATCGGTCATAAGTTTCGCAAAGGCAAGAACAATGCGGAGAAAGCCGAACCGGACGATGTGGGCAGTCCGTGGGCGATCGGCTCGGAGGAGGGCGGCCACAAAGCCATTCATCCGCAACTCGGAACGCTCAAGGATTTTCAGTCGCTGATGGCGAAAGCCAAAGAACATGGCCTGGAGATCGCCCTCGATCTCGCCTATCAATGCTCGCCCGACCATCCCTATGTGCGCGAGCATCCCAGTTTTTTTCGCAAGCGCGCGGATGGAACCATCCAGTACGCCGAAAATCCTCCCAAAAAATATCAGGATATTTATCCGCTGGACTTTGAAACCGAAGACTGGCGCGCTCTGTGGACAGAATTGAAAAGCGTCATCGACTACTGGATTGAGCAAGGCGTTCTCATCTTCCGCGTCGACAATCCGCACACCAAGTCATTCCCCTTCTGGCAATGGGCCATCGCTGAAGTCAAAGCCGCGCATCCTGACGTAATTTTTCTCGCCGAGGCATTCACGCGGCCCAAGGTCATGTATCGGCTCGCCAAGCTCGGCTTCACCCAGTCGTATACGTACTTCACCTGGCGCAACACCAAGGAAGATCTGACGGAGTATCTGGAAGAGTTGACGCAGACGGAAGTCGTGGAATTTTTCCGCCCGAACTTCTGGCCGAATACTCCCGACATCCTGCACGAAGAGTTGCAAACGGGAGGTCGCCCGGCATTCCTCAGCCGTTTCGTGCTGGCCGCGACGCTGTCGTCCAACTACGGAATGTACGGTCCCGCTTTCGATCTGTGCGAAAATACTGCCGTCCGTCCCGGCAGCGAAGAATATCTCAACTCGGAAAAATATCAACTGCGCCACTGGAACATCGAAGAGCCGCAGAATCTACAAACACTGATTGCTCGCGTGAATGAAATACGCAGGACGCATCCAGCTCTGCAGAGCAATCGCCATCTCCGCTTTCATTCGACCGACCAGCCGTTCCTCCTCTGCTACAGCAAGACCGACGCGGGGAAAAAAGACGTCATTCTCGTTGTGGTGAATCTTGATCATCACGACACGCAGGCCGGCTGGGTCGATCTGAATCTCGCAGAGCTGGGCGTCAGCGCAGGCCGGTCCTTCGTCGTGCATGACCTGTTGACGGACCACCGCTACAATTGGTCCGGCACGAAGAACTTCATCCAACTGGATGCCGGACGGTCCCATATCTTCCACATCGAAACATAAACTGCACCTTCGTGCGGAATCTGCGGGTGCGCGGAAGCCTCGCAGGAAGGATTGAGATTTATTTGGAACATATGAGCGAAACCCCAGCGACCGACGTGTTGAGGCAGGCAGGAAGCGCACTCGATCCCCTCTGGTACAAAGACGCCATCATTTATGAGCTGCACGTAAAAGCATTTGCAGACGCGAACAACGATGGCATTGGCGATTTTCAGGGGCTGTTAGGGAAACTCGATTATCTGCAGGAACTCGGCATCACCTGCATCTGGCTGCTGCCGTTTTTCTCGTCTCCTCTGCGCGATGATGGCTACGACATCGCCGACTATCTCACCGTGCATCCCAGCTATGGCACGCTGGAGGATTTTCAGACCTTTCTGCACGCCGCCCATGATCGCGGCCTGCAGGTCATGATCGAACTTGTCGTCAACCACACCTCCGATCAACACGCCTGGTTCCAGCGCGCGCGTCTCGCCCCTCCAGGATCGCCCGAGCGCGATTATTACGTGTGGAGCGACACCGACGAAAAATATAAAGATGCCCGCATCATTTTCACCGACACAGAAAAATCCAACTGGACCTGGGACCCCGTCGCCAAGGCCTACTACTGGCATCGCTTTTTCTCGCACCAGCCGGATTTGAATTACGACAATCCGCTCGTGCTGGAGGAAGTCCTTCGCGTCATGCGTTTCTGGCTCGATATGGGAGTGGACGCGCTGCGTATCGACGCCATTCCCTACCTCGTCGAGCGCGATGGAACGAACTGCGAAAATCTTCCCGAAACCCACGCAGTCATGAAAAAGATCCGCGCCGAGATCGACGCGCATTACGAAAATCGCGTGATCCTCGCAGAAGCCAACCAGTGGCCCGCCGATGTTCGACCCTATTTCGCCGATGGCGACGAATGCCACATGGCGTTTCACTTCCCGCTGATGCCGCGCATGTATATGGCGCTGCGCCAGGAAGATCGTCTTCCAATCACAGAAATCATGGCCCAGACCCCAGCCATCCCGGACAACTGCCAGTGGGGTTTGTTTCTGCGCAATCACGATGAACTGACATTGGAAATGGTCAGCGACGACGAGCGGGATTATATGTATCTCGCCTACAGCGCCGATCCGCGCATGCGCATCAACATCGGCATTCGCCGGCGCCTGGCTCCGCTGCTCGACAACAATCGTCGCCGCATTGAACTGCTGAACAGCATTCTGTTTTCCTTTCCCGGCACGCCCATCCTCTACTACGGCGACGAGATCGGCATGGGCGACAATATCTATCTCGGCGACCGCAACGGCGTCCGCACGCCCATGCAATGGACGGCGGACCGCAATGCCGGTTTCTCCCGCGCGGTTCCCGCCAAACTGTTCAGCCCGGTGGTCATGGATCCGGTCTGGGGCTATGAAGCCATCAACGTCGAGGCCCAGCAGGGCGACTCCTCTTCCCTGTTGAACTGGATGCGCAACCTGATTGCGCTGCGCAAATTGTTTCGCGTCTTCGGACGCGGCGCGCTCAAATTTCTGAATCCGTCCAACCGCAAAGTGCTCGCCTACATTCGCGAAGCGAACGATGAAATCGTCCTGTGCGTAGCCAATCTTTCGCGCTTCGCGCAGCCTGCGCAACTCGATCTCAGCGAGTATGACGGTATGGTTCCTGTCGAGATGCTGGGCTACGTCGAGTTCCCCTCCATCAGCCGTCAGCCCTATGCTGTCACCCTGGGCCCCTACGGTTTTCTCTGGCTGGAGCTGCATCCATCTCCCGATACCGCCGCCGTCCAGTCCGAGGATTCCGCGCTGTTGATTGCCGATGCATCCGACTGGAAGAGTTTGTTCCGGGACAGCAATCTGCGCAAGTTGCAGGAATCCATCCTGCCCACCTACCTGCCGCTGCAACGCTGGTTTGGAAATAAATCCAACCCGATTCGCAGCACGACTATGTCCGACTGGGGCAGGATGAACTCGAACGGCGCCATCCTGTGCCTCATCCGCGTGGAGTACGAGACGGGAACCTCCGACCGCTATTGTTTGCCCGTCGCCATGGCCTTCGGAGAAGCTGCCCGAAAACTGCATGACACCGCTCCGGCTTCCGTCCTGTCCGCCGTACTCTCTCCCGCAGGAGAAGGTGTGTTGTACGACGCCACCTATGACCCGCGTTCCTGCGAAGCATTGCTCAACACCATCGCAAACTCGACACAGTTTTCCATGCAGCAGGGGTCCGTGCAGGGCGCGCCGAGCAGGGCGTTGCCCGGCCTGATGCACCACGAGCCACCAAAGAAGTTGTTGCCCGTCCGCGGTTCCGCCGAGCAAAGCAATACTTCCATTCTGTTCGGCGATCGCCTCATCATGAAACTCTTTCGTCATCCGGAACCGGGATTGAATCCCGATTGTGAAATCGGAAAATTCCTCACCGAGGAAGCGCATTTTTCCAATATCCCGCCCTTCGGCGGCTCGATCGAATATCTGAATCAGAACGATGAGCCCACCACACTCTGCATGTTGCAGGGGTTGGTCGCGAACCAGGGCGACGGCTGGAAATGGGTGCTGGAGGAATTGGAACGCTACTACGAAAATTATGCGCAGGACACCGTCCCCGCGGAAGAGTTGGAGCGGGACGCCGCGGCCGCGCTTGGAGTGACGCGCGCCTCCGCCTTTGCGCGCGAACATGCAGGCGTCGCGCTGGACGCCGCCGCCGTACTCGGCCGCCGCACCGCCGAGATGCATCTGGCGCTGGCATCTTCCAAAACCAATCCGGCATTTTCGCCCGAGCCGCTGTCTGCCGCCTATCTTGAGAATCTGCAATCATCGATCAATGTCCAGGCGAGCACTGCGTACAATCTGCTGAGAAAAACTCTCTCCGGCCTCGCGGATGACACCGTGGAAATGGCAGCGCTGCTCCTCAGCCATCGCACCCGCATCCTCGACGGACTTGGCGCTTCCACCATCGGCAGCGCGGATGGCCAGCGCACGCGCATCCACGGCGACTATCATCTCGGACAGGTGCTCCGCGTAAAATCCGATTTCGTCATTCTCGACTTTGAAGGCGAACCCGCGCGTCCCCTCGACGTTCGCAGGACCAAGCATTCTCCCTTGAAGGATGTCGCTGGCATGGTGCGCTCCTTCAACTACGCCGCCTGGGCCGCGCTCATGAAATATTCCTCCCGCAGACCGGAAGATCAATCGCGGCTGGAGCCTTGGGCCCGGCTGTGGGATCAATCCGCATCCGCGGAATTTCTGCACGCGTACAAGATCACCATGACCGGCAGAAGGCTGCTTCCATCGAGTCCTTCCGCGCAATGGAGTCTACTTAATCTCTATTTGCTGGAAAAAGCGTTCTATGAGCTTGTCTACGAGTTGAACAGTCGTCCCGATTGGGTGAAGATACCCTTGATGGGCGTTGCCGCATTGTTGCAACAGGGATTTCAATAAGACGTAGAGCGAATTTACAGATACTGGTTTCAAAATGAGAGGAGTCATTCTGAGCGCAGCGAAGAATCCAGAGGGTGATGGCGGCGTGTACGAGGCGGATATCGTCTGGATTCTTCACTCGCTGCGCGGAGCCTGCCCGGAGCGAAGCCGAAGGGTTCAGAATGACTCTCCACCGCAAATGACTATACAAACTGTAAATCCGCTATAGATTTTCCGCGCAGCGGAGTGAAACGACACGATGGCTGAAATGGAAACGCTGCAGGAATCGAAACAGGAAAGCTCGGAGATCGGCCCGACCGATCTTCTCTTGGCCATCCCCGCTCCCCCGAGCAGCGATACTCTCGCGGCCACGGTTGCCAAGCTGGAGGAAGCCTGCGGTCTGCTCTCGATGCCGTGCCGCCTGCTCCTCGCGCTGCCTGCCGAAACTTCCCAGGAGATCCCTGCGCCCCTGCCGGGAATGGAACCGAACCTCCCTGGGACGAGCGCGCTTCATTTTGTAAACTACCCGCTGCCTCCTCCCAATCCGGGCGCGATTCCCTGGCTTCCGAACGCTGCCACGTATCGCGCCCTTTGCCAGCTCGCCCACAAGCTGAATGCGCGCGGATGTACCGTTCTTGGAACGGACCTGGGATGCAATCGAGACTCTCTTACTGCGGAAAAACTTACCCTGCTCATGGGCCCGGCGATCGAAGGAAACTTCGATCTGGTGATGCCGCTCTACACCACCCAGCCATTGGACGACCTGCTCAATAAAAGCATTCTCTATCCGTTGACGCGAACCCTCTATGGACATCGAATCGAGAATCCTCTTGGCAACGAAATTCAAATATCGTCGAAAATGTTTCCGCCGCTTTCCGCCGGCGCATCTCAGGACTCCACCCGCGCACAAGGACGATTGCCCTGGCTGGCAACCGTCGCCGCCAATCGAAATTTAAAAATCTGCCAGGTACGCCTGGGCACGCGCCGCCCGTCCAGCTCCGACGGCATTGACCTGAGCGATGCGCTGGCGCAATTGGCGGGTCCTTTATTTCTGGATATGGAGGACAATGCGGCCTTCTGGCAACGCATTCGCGGCTCTCATGAAGTCCCCACCTTTGGCGCGGCGGAAACGCTCTCTGAACCAGCGGAGACGGTGGATGTCCGCCGCATGGTGGATGCATTCCAACTCGGAGAAAGCAATCTGCGCGACATCTGGTCCCTGATTCTTCCTCCCGTCACTTTGCTGGAGCTGAAGAAACTTTCCCGACTCTCGCCGGACGAATTTCATATGGAGGACGCTCTCTGGGCACGTATTGTGTATGATTTTGCGCTGGCCCACCGGCTGCGCAACATCCATCGCGCCCATCTCTTTGGCGCGCTGACACCGCTGTATCTGGGATGGGTAGCATCGTACGCCGTGGAAATCAACAAAAGCGGCATCGCCGCCGCGCAACAACGCATGGAACAACTCGCTCGCGCCTACGAATCGGAGAAGCCCTATCTCCTGTCTCGTTGGCGCTGGCCAGATCGCTTCCATCCGTAATGCGGTAGAACAGGAGTACGTCATGTGGGAACAGGTACATCAGGCGCTGCGGGAATCCCTGCATCGGGCCGTGTTCAAGGTCGCCACTCTACTGCCAGGTGTCCTGGCGTTGGTCGTCGCGTTGCTGGTCTCCATCTTGATCGGATGGATTTTGGCGGCCATTCTGCGCCGCATCCTGATCGCGCTGCGCTTCGATGCTCGCGTGGAACGTTCCGGTATGGTCAATATTTCCGATTGGTCTTCCGCCAAAACACCCACATTCCTGGCAACCCGCATCGTCTTCTGGGCGACTGTGGTCGCCGGCCTGTTTGTCGGCATTGCGGCCCTCGATGCATCCCTGTCTTCCGGCCTGTCGGCCTACGTCGTCACGTATATTTCGAAGATCGTGGCCGCCGTGTTGCTGCTGATCGTCGGTGCCATCATCGCCCGCTTTCTTTCTCGCAGCGTTCTCATCAACGGCGTCAATATGAACGTGCAGCATGCGCGACTGCTCAGCCTCGGAGTGAAATGGCTGGTGCTGGTATTTACCGCGGCCATGGTCCTCGACCATCTGGGAATCGCGCGCGGCATCGTCGATCTTGGCTTTGGCATCCTGTTTGGAGGGATTGTGCTGGCGCTGGCATTGGCCGTCGGCTTGGGCTCGCGCGACCTGGTCAGCCGCTCGCTGGAACGGGACCGACACAAAACACCGCCGGACGAGGACGTGGTTCGACACTTCTGACAAACGCACGATCTCGCCCGCCGCGGTAAAAACAACCCTGGGTGCCCCGCATCTACCCGCGTTCTTTGCGGGGAGATGTGGGAGGAATCAACGTAGCATCACCGCTCATCCGTGGGACGCGATCTATAGCTAGCAGCTACAGTATTCATCAAGCTTCACAGCAAGTGCTGCATGTACCATGAATCGACTGCTATGAAATTCCTGGACACATTGCTGGGCCGGCCGCTTGCTTCCTGGGAAGATCGCGCGGAAAAAATTGGCGCGTCCAAGGGCATTCCCATCTTCGGCCTCGACGCACTCAGTTCCGCGGCGTACGGCCCGGAAGCCGCCATGACGCTGCTGATCCCACTGGGGATGGCAGGCGTGCATTTCGTGCTGCCGATTACCGCGGCCATCCTGGCGCTGCTCACAATCCTCTATTTCTCCTACCGCCAGACGATTGCCGCCTATCCCAACGGCGGCGGCTCCTACACGGTTGCCGGTGAAAATCTCGGCCCCCTCGCGGGCCTGCTCGCAGGCTCGGCGCTCATGGTCGACTACATTCTCGAAGTTGCGGTTGGCATCTCGGCCGGCGTCGGCGCGCTGGTCTCCGCTCTGCCAAAACTTCAGCCCCATACGCTCAGCCTGTGCCTGGCGATTCTCGCCATCCTCACCCTAATGAACCTCCGCGGCGCGCGGTCTTCCGGCGCGGCCTTCATGGCTCCCACCTATTTGTTCATCGCCTGCCTGCTGGCGGTCATCGCCTGGGGCGCGGCTAAGGTGATCCTCTCCGGCGGCCATCCGCATCCGATCGTCGCTCCGCCGCAACTGGGCCATGCGACTGCCGTCTTCAGCATCTGGCTCCTGTTGAAAGCTTTTTCCAGCGGCTGCACCGCCATGACCGGTGTCGAGGCCGTCAGCAATGGCGTGGGCGCATTCAAGGAGCCGCACCAGAAATCCGCCCAACTCACTTTGACCATCATCATTGCGCTGCTTGGCGTTTTACTGCTCGGGATCGCCTTCCTCGCGCCCGCCTACCACATCGCCGCGACCGATCCCACCGGCCCGGCATACCAAAGCGTCCTGTCCCAGCTCATCGCCGCCGTCAGCGGACGCGGCATTTTTTATTATGTGTCGATCGCTTCCATCCTGCTGGTGCTGGCCCTTTCCGCCAACACCGGCTTCGCGGATTTTCCGCGTCTCTGCCACAACGTCGCGAGAGATCGCTATCTTCCCTTCGCCTTTACTCTTCGCGGACGGCGTCTTGTCTATTCAAGCGGCGTCTACGTGCTGGCGTTCTGCGCGGCTCTGCTCTTGATCCTGTTTCGCGGCGTCACCGACCGGCTGATTCCGCTGTTCGCCATCGGCGCTTTCCTCGCCTTCACTCTGTCCCAGGCTGGGATGGTTCAGCATTGGCGTCGCAAGCGCGGCCGCGGCTGGCAATTCAACATGGCCGTCAACGGAATCGGCGCGGTCGCCACCGGAATTACCGTCTGCATCGTGCTGGTCACAAAGTTCACGTCTGGAGCATGGATCACCGCGCTCGTCATTCCCCTCATCATTCTGTTGATGCTGGCCATTCATCATCACTATCTCTGGGTGGGTCGTCAGATCGCGGCAAAAGAATCGCTCGATACCAGTAAGCTCAGTCAGCCGATCGTCATCCTGCCGATTCCAGGATGGAATCGCGTCACAGCCAAAGCGCTTCTCTTC
>JAJZIF010000041.1 GCA_021810735.1 Acidobacteriota bacterium | reverse complement strand
TTGTTTCGCGCATGGAAAATTACTCCTTGTGGGGCTGGCGAATGCCATGGCTCAATCCATTTGCCGTGGCTACCCAAATGTCGTCCCCTTGAAAGTCGAGATTCAGAATGTAGTTGTGCGCCAGGGTGGTGCTGGATGCGATCCGGTGCTTGCTGCCGTCTGGACGAGTAATGAGGATTTCTCCGCGTCCGGTTTTGAGATTAGGTCGGTATGTGACCCAGGTGTTGGTCGCGGTGTTGAATTCGCTGAGTCCCTTCTGCGTGCAGCTCCACACTTCATTGCCGCGCGACTTTACCGCATTGATGAAATTCGAAGGCAGGCCGCTGTCCTTCTTTAGATAGTTATGCCAGTTTCGCCCGTCATAGCTGCTGAGGCCGAAATAGGTGGAGGCCCAGAACGTTTTTGTGTCGGGATTCCAGGAGACGCTGCTGACAATGTTGTGAATGAGCCCCTGATTGCGATAAAGGACCAGTTCCATTTCGCCGTCAGGATCGGTGTACGGCTTCCAATAATGATTTGCCAGGTCATAGGAAAGCACTCCACCTCCCCAGACGGCGAAATATATCTTTTCCGCTCCCACGGATATGCCATAGGCCCAGGGCTCTTCAAACGGAGCATTGGATTCGTTAAAAATCGACCAGCTTCCGGTATGGGTATCCAGACGGTTGACGCCCGCCGTGGTGGCCACCCAGAGGTATTTCCCCTGAACGGCAACCCCATACACCAGGTCATTCGCCAGACCGCTGCTCAGGTTGGTGTAGTTTTTGAATTGCCCGCCGGAATAGCGGCTGAGTCCGCCAAAGGTCCCGATCCAGACATCTCCAGTGAGTTTATCCACGGCCACCGACATGACGGCCATGCCGGACAAGCCGTCTTTCGTGGTGAAGACCTTTTGTACACGGCCATCTTCCAGCAGCACCAATCCATGGCCGGTTCCTGCCCACACACGATTGCCATCCACAGTGACGCAATAGACTTCGCCGGGCGGAAAGCCGTTCGCCACGGTGTAATTGACCCACTTCGTGTAGTAGGAAGGGTGTTGCGCCGCCGCCATACCCGTGGCCAGAATGAGGATGCTGACGGCCCACAGGATTTTGCGGTCGTGGCATGCTGCGCTTGCCCGCTTCATCGAAATCTCCGATCTAGTTTTCATAGTGTCTTTAGAAACTCAATCAGGTCGTTCAACTGCGCTTTGTTCAGGTCGGAAGTGATTCCATGCTTGTCTTCCGGATTGAAGATGGTCCAGATATCTTCCAGTTCCAACGCTTCTCCGTTGTGAAGGTACGGTGGCCGTGTTATCACGCCCTCCAACTGCGGCACATCGAAGGCGCGGATGGTGTCATACGGCGTCGCGGTCCCCACGTCCATCAGCACTCGCGAGGTGTAATGAGTCAGCGGTGAATGACAGGTGTAGCAACGATCCAGTGGCGGAATCAGCCGGTCGTCGGTGGTCCGGTCGCGGAAGAAGATGGCACGTCCACGCGCCTGAGTGTCGGTCAGTTGTCCGTTGGAAGCCCGATGTGGATTGCGCGGCAGTTGGAGCGAGTGGATATACGTCACCAGATCGTTGACTTCCTTTGGGCTGAATCCCTGGGAGCGGAAAATATACATCGCGGTGCGAGGACCGTCCTGCGTCTGCAGGTTGGGATTTTTTCCATTCCACTTGAACGGGGAAGTCCCATCGATGCCGAACAAGGTGCGGTTTTCCACCACATCGCGACCCAGTTGCGGCGTTTCCAGGCTCCAGGCAAGGCCATCGGAAAGCCCCTCGTGCGGATGGCAGGTGGCGCAGGCCATTTGCCCCTGGTAGCAGTGGCTGGCGTTGAAGAAGAGGCGCTCGCCACTCCGCTGGCGTGAAATTTCCTTCGGACCGCCCAGATCGATTGTCGACGCAATCTTCATGCGCCTCATATCCACAACGCTGACCGTATCGTCCATGCGATTGGCGATGTACGCGAAGCGGTCATCCGGCGATGTGACTGCGTCGGTAGGGTTTCGCCCCGCCGGCAATCGCTGAACGACGAAGTGACTGGCGGAATCGAGTCGATTCGCCAGTTCCTGTTGCCGTGCAGGCGGGGTGCGCAGCAACAGGTGGCGAAGCCTGGTTGTATCGACGACGGAAACCACGTTGGCCCCGGAGGCTGTCACCAGCGCCCAGCGGCCATCTGGAGTGGCGGCAACGCCGAAGCCGTCCGCATAGTAGCGGTCGATATCGTCCAGCAGGACCTCGGTCACGTGATAATTTTTCAGTCCATCGGCGGCGGCAGCGGGCCGAATGACTGCCATGCCATGGGTCAGGTACCATCCCTGTTGAATCTGGACGAGCGGGTTCAGGTTCTTGGGCCGCATGAATGGAACCAGAAGATATCCGCCGGCAGTTGCGGGCAGCTCCGTGATGTGCCGCATCTGGATCACTCCCGGCACGTCGACGCGCGCAGCGACAATTTGATGCACAGTATCGATGACGGTCAGCTCCGACACCGGCGGCTGATCGACCGGCGCGACGCGAGCCAGCAGATTCGTAACGTAGACGCGGCCACCGTCTCGCGAAAGAGTGACGTATTCCGGATAATGCCCAGCGTCGAGCCGCTTGAATTCCCTCCCGGACTTCAGGTCCACGAGCGAGATGTCATCGCCCAGGGTGTTGGCCACGTACAGCACGTTTCCAGTCCGGTCTGTAGTCAGCCCGACAGGCCCCCATCCGGCGGGAAGGGTGCGACGAACCTGGAAAGTCTCCGCATAGATTTCCGTGACATCATTGCTATCTTCATTGGAAACATACAGGGTTTTTCCGTCGGGAGACAACGCGATTCCTCTCGGCATCCTGCCCACGTGAACGCGCCGCTCGACCTTCTGCGAGCGGGTGTCCACGGCCAGCACCAGGTCGCTGTCCTCGCAGGCGATATACAGCCAGCGGCCATCCTCGGAAAGCGTCATGGCCACCGGACTCAGATACTGTGCTCGTGGGATGTAGCTGCCGGAATCCGTGCCGGTTGTCTGGGGAGCGGCACTGGCAACCGAGGGTCGCCCCAGGATCGTCATGACCGCGACCAGGGCGAAAGCTGCGATGCCTGCAAGCAGTTTGCCCAGGTGTCTGCCCCGGATGGCCGGACTCGCGGAACGGACCTTCATGGCGTCTTCCTGCCTCCGGTTGTCCCGGCGCTACTGGCGGACTCCGGCTCGGTCACAGTCAGGATTTGGTCGGCGCGAATGTTCTTCAGTGTCTGGACCGTCCCGCTGGGCCAGTGGATGATCAGCGTATCGACTTCGGTGTACGGCCCCAAGCCGAAATGCGGCCGGGGATCGCTCTGAGAAAGGTAGCCGCTTTCCGAAGTCGATTGGACGAACTGGCGCAGCGATCCAGCCACCGCCTCCAGACTCGCGCCGTAGCCATCCCGATTGCTGCGCGTCCCCACGAGTTTGACGGTCAGCCAATGGTTTCGCTTTCCCGGCGGCGGCGTGTTGTGCAGCAGAATGCCCTTGCCGCCAAGGGTGGTTACAAACGCGTCGATGTAGCCGTCGTTGTCATAGTCTGCGAAGCAGGCTCCGCGCCCGACAATTTGCTCCCGAAAGAAATCTCCGGCGTGCAGGGAGACATCGGTGAATGTTCCATCGCCGTTGTTGCGCAGCAGGGAACTGGGCATGGGAACCAGCCAGACCATCCCGCCATTCACGATGAAGAGGTCTTTCCATCCATCGTTATCGAAGTCGAAAAAGCCATCCCCCCAGCCGACAAACTGGCCCGAGACCGCTCCCACCCCGGAGGCATTGGTCACATCCTGAAACGCGCCTCCCGCTTTGCCGGGATTCTGGTAGAAGCGATGGAAGTGGGCGTCGGAGACAAACAGATCCTGCCATCCGTCGTTGTTATAGTCGCCAAAGATGGGACCCATGGCGGTGGATGCTTCGCCGTTTTGTCCGTAGGCGACATACAAATCGGAAGCGACATCGGTGAAGGTCCCGTTGTGGTTGTTGTGGTAGAGAAAGCTTGGCATCGTATCGTTGGCGATGTAGATATCCGGCCATCCGTCGTTGTCGTAGTCTCCGACCGTGATCCCCATGGCACGACCCGGCTGGCTGGCAATCCCGGAGGACTTCGATACATCGGTAAAGGCGCCGTCTCCGTTGTTATGAAACAGCCGGTTGGTCTCCGGCGCGTAGCCGAGCGGACCGGGATAATGTTGCGCGGTGTAATACTGTCGATAATTTGGATCGAACTTCAGATAATTGCCGACGAAAAGATCCAGCTTGCCGTCGCGGTCGTAATCGACAAAAGCTGCGCCAGTGCCGAAGAATGGATTTTGTACGCCCGCTTTTTCCGTAACGTCAGTAAAAGTTCCATTGCCGTTGTTGTGGTAAAGAATTGCGGAATTGTAGTTGGTTATATACAAGTCTTCGTTTCCATCATTGTCGAAATCCCCCGCGGTCACGCCGACGCCGAAACCTTTCCCGGAGACTCCAGCCTGGGCCGTGATATCGGTGAAGGTGCCGTCGCCATTGTTCCGGTACAGGTGGTTGGTGGCGTTCATGCCATCGGGCGCGGAGTGGTCGGTAAGGTCGGCGATATATCGGCCATTGACTACGTAAAGATCGAGGAGTCCGTCGTTGTTGTAGTCAATCCAGGCGCATCCGGTGCCAGCTCCTTCCTGGATTGAACTCAGGTCTTTTTCGCCGAATGAGCCCTGGAAATGGATCCCTGCCTTCTGGGTCACGTCTTCAAACTGCGGCAGGGGAGATTGCGCAGTGGCGGGCGCTAAACCAGCGGTCTGCCCGCAGAGACCGAAGACCGCCATCAGCAACACAAGCGGCGTTGCTATGGCAATCCTTTGTGCGAGCGGGCGCGGGGAATTTCTCATGGTGTTCTCATGGGTGCATCAGGTGTTGAGCCTGCAACGCTCCGCCCAACGGAGTGGGCGTATCGAAGCGCCGCAGCGCCTGCGGAAAGTGGTTTGCCGGGGCGAATGAGGGACTGTCATGGCATCCCTGGCATCCGCGGTCTTCGCCGTTTCGCACCCATATCCAGCTGCGCTGCGCGTGTAGGATTTCTCCCTTGGATCCCATCAGCTCAAATCGGATTGGAATGTCGGCGGGGACAGTGGCATAAAAGGATCCGTCGGATTCGACCGGCGCGTCGCCCACGATTCGCTCCAGGTTTCCCGGCTGATCGAGCGTAAGGACGCGAACCTTTGCGATGCGACCGGCAAGACGCCCATTCAGCGCATCTTTTGAAACATACGAGTCGAGGCAGAGAATGCGGCCGGTTTGCGCGGTTGGATGGAGAATGCTCCAGTAGATTTGCGGCAGCGCATGCGGCACCAGTGGGACTGCCTGCACGCTGGAAGCCTTTGCGTTTCGGTAGAGCACATCGCCCAGGGATTTGCCGGCAAGATCGAACGCATAGAGATTGAAATTTCGATTGGACGGCCTCGCCGAGTTCTCCTTCGCCACGACCAGGGTTGCCGCTTGAAGTTGGGCTGCGGATCCATAGACCGACGATGGTCCGGTTAGGATGGACGCGCGCAATGTACCTGGGTGGATCCATGCGAGTTGGCCGCCCGCGGCGTCTGCCGCTGCTTTTTTCGACTCAAGAAACAGGATGGTGCCGTCGGCCAGCTCGACAGCTCCGGTGCGGTTCTGGTTGGTGGTTGCCTCGTCGCGAAGCAGCGCCATGCCTGATCCATCGGGTCGCAGCGTGAAGAGAGTGCGGGATCGACGGGGGCTGCTGGCCGCCAGCAGAGGGGACTCCGCCGAAACCAGTATCCGTCCGCTGTGGAGAACCGTCTCCATCTGGAAATTTCCCGGTCCGAACGTAATCGGATGAACGCCTTCTCCATTCTCCTGGCATACATACACCGCCGACGCGCGCTGAGCACCCTGGCCTCTGACGGACGTATACACGATCTGGTTTTGCGGCAGGTACGCGGGTTTGAGGCAATCGCCCGGGCAATGCGTGATCTGGCGCAGTCCGGACCCGTCCACTGCCATCTCCCAAATCTGCCAACTGGCGCCCTTGGTCTGCTGGGCGGAAAAGAGGATTCGGGTCCCATCGAAGGAAACCTGAGGATCGGCGGCGGCGAAGAATTCCGGCGTGAGCGGAATCAAAGAGGAAGGCTGCACCCCGGGCGTCATTCGCACCAGGCGGCTTCCTTGCGGGAAGCGCTGGGTCAGATCGCCGGCCATTACAACGGGAGCTTCGATGAAAGCAATTGCCGGCAGCAATGTGGAATGGACGGATTCAGTACTCGCGAAAGAGGCTTCCGTCGCTCCTGAGGCTCCATACATTGTGCACAATGCCACGAAGAAGCCTGCTACCAACGCACTCCAGAATGACTTCATGCACAAAACCTGAGCGCTCGACGCGGAAACCCGCTGGGGAGTGTCCTCTTCTGTGGAAGGTACTGAAGAGTATAGTACGAAAGCCTTTATACGTAGGCTGTGATGCAGGTCACAATCCCGTCCCCCGTCCTAAAACGGCCCGTTTTTGAAATGGTTCTGCATGGACGATTCCAGAGTCTTCGCGCACGGTAATCGTCTGGCCGGCGTTGATATTTGTCAGTCGTTGCGTGATGCCGCTGGGCCAGTGAATTTCGACCAGATCGGCCCTGTCGGACTTGGCGAGTCCGAAGGTGAGTACCAGTTCGCTGGAAGAAAGATAGCTCGATCCGCTGCGCATGGTTAATTTCTGCCCTGACTGCGCGGATTTCACAAACACCACCGCCCCGATGCCGTTGCGATTGGATTTTGTTCCCCACAGCTTGAGGCGCAACGAATGGTTGGTTGCGCCGGTATTGCGGAACAGCGCTGCCGGCCCGTCATTGGTGGTCATGATTAAGTCCAGCGCGCCGTCATTGTTGATGTCTCCATACGCCGCGCCGCGGCCGACACGCCGTTCATCGAAGGACTTGCCCACCTCCGCAGCAACATCCTGAAACTTGCCGCCGCCCTCGTTGTGAAACAGATGTGGGGATTCAGCGTAGTGCACCTGCTGCTGCACACGCTCGATCGTGGGATCCAGGTGGCCATCGGCGATGAAGAGGTCGAGCCATCCATCGAGATCGTAATCGAAGAAGAAGCATCCGAAGCCCAGAGTCAACAGGCTTTTGCGTCCGACCTCCGACTGAGGCGCGATATCGACGAACAAGCCGTTCTTTTGATTCTGGTAGAGAGAGATCATCTGGTTGGAAAAATTTGTAATCGCCAGGCTGGGATAGCCGGAGTGGTTGTAGTCGGCGGCGTCGATCCCCATGCCGGCGCGGGCCACGCCATCCTCGCTGAAGCCGATTCCGGAGACCACGCCTTTTTCTGTAAACGTGCCGTTGCGGTTGTTGATGTAGAGCTTGTTCGGCTCGGTATCGTTGCTGATGGCAATGTCCGGCCATCCATCCTGGTTGGCATCGAGAATGGCGATTCCGAGGCTCTTCGAAGTAGCGTCGTAGAGACCCGCTTTGCGGGTGGCGTCCTCAAAGGTTCCGTCTCCCCGGTTGCGCCAGAGCCGCACCGAGACACCTTTGTAGGACTCCGGAGTGCAGTAGGCCTTGTCCTTGCCATCCATCGAACAATACAGGTCGGTCGCTGGAGTCCACGCAACATAGTTCGCCACCAGCAGGTCCAGGTGGCCATCGCGGTCATAATCAACCCAGGCCGCGCTGGTGCTGAATTCATCGATACCCCATAGCCCGGCTTGTTTCGTGACGTCGGTAAAGGTGCCGTTCCCATTGTTGTGGAAGAGATGATTTTGTCCGTATGCGGTCACAAACAGATCGTCATGGCCGTCGTTGTCATAGTCCGCGACCGCGACTCCCATGCCGTACATGGGGACTGCCAGGCCGGCTTTCCGGGTAACATCGGTAAATGTGCCATCACGGTTGTTATGGTACAGAGCGGATGTGGTGATGCGACCTGGGTGGCCGGGCCAGTTCATCCCATTGACCAGGAAAATGTCCTGCCAGCCATCGTTGTCATAGTCGATAAAGCCGACGCCCGGCCCCAGCGTCTCCGGCAAATATTTTTTCCCGAAAGCGCCGTTGTTGTGGACGAAACGAATACCGGCGGCGCGGGTGATGTCTTCAAAGCGAATATGCTCTCCGGAATCGGATGGAGCGTTCCCTGGTGATGTTGCCAACGTGTGTGTCGCAGTGGATGAACTTTCCGAACCTGAGAAATCTCCCATTGCTGAGTCTGCAATCGAACTTGGCAGAGAACCAAGGAAGGATGCCGCAAGCGCAGCTCCGGAAAGCTTGAGGAATGTGCGTCGATGCGGTCCCTGAGTTTCTTCCATCAAGCCGGAACTAGCAGATTTTCTACCCTTCAATTTCCACCTCTGTGCAGGACGGACGAGCCGGAAGCGCGACTCGAACGAGCGTCCGCGGTTGTTGCAACATGCTTGCTGGAGGGATTCTCAATCGGCAGAGGAACCGAAATATGTTCGTGAATGGGTTGCCTCTCCCGGTTATCGTCCGGATGTTTCTCCAGATACGGGCCGGTCAACGCCTGCGACGACTCATCCGCCTTGAAGCGCAGATAACGCACCTCATACTGGTGTGCCATGCCTGGATTGCCCATTCCGGTTTCACACAGCATCAGGTTGTAATTGGCTTCCAGATCCTCCGGGTCGATGGCCAGTGCCTGTTGGAACTGAGCCTGCGCCGCTGCATATTTGTGTTGTAGAAATAGAACGCGGCCTAGATCGTTCCGGACCACGCGGTCGTATGGATACTGCGCCAGGACCTGGCGAAGCTGTG
This sequence comes from Acidobacteriota bacterium, assembly GCA_021810735.1. The sequence goes on along the minus strand of JAJZIF010000041.1, from coordinate 6,057 downwards.
CGATGGCGCCGTCGTAGTCGCCCGTCTGCCGAAGCACGCGTGCATAGAAGTAATGGGTCCGCGCCAAGCGCGGAGAAAGCTGCAATGCCTTGTCAAGCACGACGCGCGCACCCGTCATATCGCCTACCAGCACGCGCTCTCTGCCGATGTTGACCCACCCGTCGGGGTTGGTGGGGTCCACTTGCGTTACGCGTTCAAAGGCCGCTTCCGCTCCCTTTAGATCTCCCTGCAGCAGCAACCCGATGCCGTAGTCGTTCCAGCGCTGCCAGTCCGCTTTGTTGAGCGCTACCTGGGATTTAGGGATGGGCGCGTTCGCAGGCAATACGGTCAGATCCGCATTTGCGCTGGCCATCACGACGATAGGAGGATCTGGAATGGCTTTGATCTTTCCCGACACATCGCTGGTATTTCCGGTGAAGACCATGCGCCGGTCGTCGTAGGAAGGCGTCACGTCGTGCGGGCCTGTACTTTCAGACACTCCGGCGAATGAAAAGTGAGTGTTGAACCAGGAGAATTTGCGGTAATTCAGCTTGGCTTGCAGATGAATTTTGCCGCGCGCATCTTTGGGAATTTGCAGCCGAAAATGGACCGTATCGGCGGCGCCGGGAGGTATCAAGTGCGCATAAATGGTGGCCCTCGCCGCCCAGGCATTTCGCTTGTCGATCGGATTGCCGTGCGCATCGATCGCCCACGAGCGATAAAAGTGCGCTCCCGGCTCGACCGGTCCATGACCGTTGTTCTCCACCATGCCGCTCCAGAAAAGCACATGGCCGGCATCGTCGGTGGCCTTCAGTTCCAGCCAGCAATCGAAGGCGTCCACAGTTCCGCCGGGGAAGAAATGTCCCACAGCGAGAGTACGGACGACCACATCGACGCGCACCGTATCTCCGGCGCGAACTACTCCCCGGACACGGTTGAGCGGCGCAGTTACCGGTGTCGCTGGTGGACCGCCAGCAGCGCCGGTCGGCGATTTCATCTCCGATTCTTCCCCAACCGCGAAGGTAGTCGCCAGTTGAGGCGCGGTGTATGCCACTTTGTTGTTGGCCAGGTCATTGGTTGCCGTTTCGGGAGAGATGGCGAAGATGTCCACCCGGACTTTCTTATCCTTCAGAAAGCTCTCGGTGTCCTTGAGCTGCACTTGATCCTTGTTCTCAAAGGGAAGCGCCGTATTGGCCGCGATGAAGCGATGCGAGTGGACCATCCCGTTCACGTTGCCGGCGTCATTGGAAGGTGTCGGCGGCATGTGGCAATCCTCGCAATTCTGCGGTTTGGGCGGGTAATAGAACGACCTTGCTCCAAATCCGGAAACGCCGCTTGCCTGCCAATTGTCATAGTCGTCGAAGCCGCGAATCCAGCGATAGTGGTTGTCGGCCACGTCGAGGTGCACCTTATGGCAATTCCCGCAGTATTCCGCGGACTGGCTGCCCCTCATAAATGGCTTGAGAAACGTGCGCCGGTGAGGTTCGGGATTTTCTTCGATCAGATAATCGATCAGTCGATGCACGATCGGATTTTTGCTCGCCACCAGCCGTTGCAGTTGCGGATATTCCAGCACAAAATCGGCGTTGCCCATGGTACTTTTCTCCACGCGGATGGAGTGGCAGACCACGCAACCCATTCCCGCCTGCGAGGCCGGAATAAAGAGGTGATCTTTCACTGGCGCATTGAAGTTGCCGGGAAAGAACAGCGCCGCATCGTGGCAGCCCGCGCACACTTTGGAGGCTTGAACGCCGTCCACTTGCTGCATGTAGACAATGGACTGGCGATACCATTGATTGTTGAAGGACGAGAAGTGATGCGCCGAACTTTCCCATTGCCTGTAAATATCCGCGTGGCAGGTCTTGCAGGTCGCGGAGTCCAGGAAATAGTCCTTGGGCACAACTTTGCCGCTGTTGGTCTCGGCGTCGCTGGGGAAGAAAGGACTCTTCGGGCCTCCACCTTCGTCCGCTTGGTCGGCTGGCGCCATGCTGGGGTTGTGGATTGCATGGTCACGTTGCCAGGGAACGGTGCGCAACCACCAGGCCCCAGCGGCAATCGCGGCGACCAATACAAACGATGTGGTTACGCGCAGAAGAGCTTTGGCGCTGCCATGCTGCAGCCAGCCTCGGTTGCCAGCCCACACGGCGAGCAGAATCGCCACCGCCAGCATCGAGACCATTTCGTGGGTGAAGAGGATGGACCATTGCTGGCGGCGCGCGCCGGTAAAGACCAGAACTGCGCCGGCAATCCCTCCCAGCGTGAGCACGATCCATCCAGCCTGCTCCAGACGGCTTCTTCCCCGCAGCAGTTTTCCCATTCCAGGGATGACGCTGACGACAAACAAGCAGCCGGCAAAGATGTGCAGCACAACGACTGCTTCATAAATCAGAGTTGCTGTGGGAAACGCATAGAGATAGACGGCGCTTGCGGCCAGCGCAACACACAAAGCTATGAGCAATCGCCTCAATTTTCAGTCTCCGCTTTCCAAACCATCCCCGGACTGGCGATCGCTGTTCTTCCGCTATTCCACCCGACGCGGCCAGTGTCTTTCTGTCGCTTATTTTGTTCCCGCGAATGAAGGGCCATGTATATCCCTCAGAACTGAAAGCGCCCGCTCAACTGAATCTCCCGGCCCGGAGTCATCGCCATGGTGATCGAGCCGAACTGCGGTGTATTGACAAAGCGGTTCGGCGAGCCAAGGTTGGTATGATTGAAGGCGTTAAAGAAATCGCCCCGAACCAGAAAAGCCATGTGCTTGTGAATCGGCATTGTCCTCTGTGCGGAAAGATCCATCGTCTGCATGCCTGGCCCGTAGACCGAATTGCGCCCAACGTCGCCGAAGGTATAAGGAGCCGGCGCTGCAAACGCAGCGGAGTTGATCCAGTGAGAGGAATTCCTGGTACCGTGCCCAAAGATCGGCTGTCCTGTCGCATTGGCGCGGATGGGATTCTGGCCGAGGATCGTGCCGGCATTGGCCGTATCGCCAAAAACCGAGATCGTGAATGGGTTCCCGGACATCACCCGCCACACAGTAGAGAACATCCAGTTCTGAGTCAAAACACGCGTCCAATGGGAACGCATATAGGCCGGAGTTTCATAGACAGCGCTCAAAACGAAATGCTGCCGCATGTCCTCGCCTGCTGGTCCTTTTTCGGCAGCGAGATCATTGTTGTTTTGCGGTATGACAGCCTCATGGTTAGGCGAACGAAAGTCCGGAGCGGTATCCAGCTCCTTTGAGAAGGTGTAGTTGGCCAGCAGGCTGAGACCGTTGCTGTAGCGGTGGCGAACATTGATGTAACCAGCGTCATACCAGCTTCGCGCCGTGTTTTCCAGCCGATAGATGGCGCTCACCGGAAAGGTGAGGCTGGCGATGGCGATGGGAGTGCCTTCAATATTGGACGGGATGGTCGTTCCCTTGGCAAAACTGATGTGCTGGAAGGGTCGGCGCGGCTCCACCGCGCCGGGTCCTGGCAACGCATTGTTGATCAGGACCGCCCGCATAAGATGCAATCCGTCGGCCCCGAGGTATCCGATTTCAACGCTGGTCGTGGTCCCCAGCGATTTCTCAATCGTTGCGTTCCATTGCTCGACGTACTGCGGTGACGGATGAAGACTGAATGAAGCGAAACTGACGACCGTCTTTCCCAGCACCGCCGGAGCAAAATTGAAGCCGGCAATGGCGGGATTCGGCGTATAGTTGCCGCCCTGGTTCGTCTCTGGAAACACCAGCGGCACGTTATGCCGCACGTCGCACCACGTCGTGTAGTCCACCGGCGTATCGAAGATGCCGTACGCGCCACGCACAATCATCCCCAGCCGAGGCAAGTTGTGTGCGATGCCAAAGCGGGGAGCGAAATCCAGGTCGTTGGCGTACGTTAGGCTTTTCGGATAATTCTGCTGGCCTCCGATGAAGGCAACTGGAGTGCCTGAAGAGATGTCGAGATTGCTGTTGGTATAGTGGGCGTCCCACAGCGGGCTGGTGTATTCATAGCGCAGGCCGTAGTTGAGGGTGGTATTCGCCGCGACGCGCCACTGGTCCTGCACATAGGCGTCGGCAAACCAACCGCGTAGGGACATGGCGGGAATGCCGGCCTGCCGCTGCCGGACCACGGGAAGGCCCAGTAAAAAGCTGGCCATTGCGGAACCGGTGCCGTCATTGGACGCGGTGCGCGATGTGTATCCCTTGGTGAACTGATAGAAGCCGCGGTTCTGGAAGAATCCCCACATCGGCCACAAATAACGCCGATAGCTGCCCCCAAACTGGAAATCGTGACGGCCACGTTGCCAATACACGGTGTCCCGGCCTTCATAGGTGGTGTCCCACTCGTGGCCTGGAGTATTGGCAAACGAGTCCCCGAAGCCTGAGTAGCCTTGCACGGCAAACCACGGCGCACCCCAGGCTCCCGGCCCGCCAAAACCCACCCCCTGTATGCCAAGCTGGCCGACAATATTATTCACATTGTCGTTTTGCGATCGGGCGAACATGGAAAGGCGCGACGCTGCGATGGAGGCGGTATTCAGTATGGCGGGCGTAAAAGTGTGGGTCCAGGAGCCGACGGCCTGCTGCGACAGATTGTCATTCGAAACGCCAAAACCCGGCAGGTTGATGGGCGAAAAGCCAGTCTCGCTCGACCCGGAATATCGCGCGAAAATCAAGTCTCCTCCCTTCATGTTGTGGTCCACTCGGAAGGTGCCCTGGTTCCAGGACTGCGTCTCGTTCCGCACGTCCATATAGTTGTTGGAGTCTACTCCCGGCATGCCCATGTTTGGTCTTGGAAGGTATTGCGTCATGAACTGCACGGGCACGGAATTGAGCCTGTTGGCGGGGATTTTATTGCCTGGAAACTGGCTGCGCACCACCGAGCCACCGCTGAAGGAAGCGCTGGATGGGTCGTAGATCTTCACCCCGCTCTGGCTGAAATCTCCGTGGATTTCCGCCAGCGTCGGCACCGTGTCGATCATGGTGTCGGTTTGGACGTGCCTGTACCCCTCGTAATTGATGAAGAAAAAAGTCTGCTTGGCGCGGCGGAAGATTGGACCACCGAGCGAACCGCCAAATTGGTTCTGCACCAGATACTTATTATTGTTCATCTGCTCGAACGTATTGGCGTCAAGGACTCCATTCCGCACATAGTCGTAGAGCGTGCCGTGGAACTGCTTCGTTCCTGAACGAGTGACGATGTTGATCTGACCGCCGCCCCCCCCGGACTCGCTCGCTGTGTAGCTGGAGACGTCGACTCGGAACTCCTGGATCGCATCCAGGGAAAGGCTGATGTTCTGCGTCCAGAAGGTCGGGTCCGTATTCACCGCACCATCCAGAAGATAGTAGTTGGCGTTTGGCCGGTTTCCGCCGATGCTGAAGGCGGAATCCTGGTCGGGGCGCCAGTAACGCGCGTTGCCAACACCGGTTTGCGCGCCCGCGCCCATGTGCGCGCCAGGCACGGTGGTTACCAAGTCTAGAATCATGCGGCCATTCATCGGTAAATCCTGGATGCTCTTCGGCTCGACAACCTCGCCAACACTGGTCTTCGTCGAATCCATCGCCACCGAACCCGCTTGGACGGAGACGGACTGTGCGACCGTGACGATCTGAAGATGGAAATCGAGGTCGAGGTTCTGGCCCACTTCCAGTGTCAGCGTCCGACTGAGCGGGGCAAAGCCAGGTACGGCGACTGAGACCGTGTACGTGCCGGACGCAACCGTCGGCGCTTCATACAGCCCGTCCGTATTCGTAACGACATATCGAGTCGCGCCGGTTTCCGTACCGGTGAGGACGACGGTTGCGTTGGAAATGGGCTTCTGCTGCGGATCGAGCACGACTCCGTGCAGGTTGGCAAAATTCACCTGGGCTTGTGCCGCCACTGCAAGCAGCAGGCACAAAAATGCCAAAAAATATCGCGTCATTGTTCTTACTCGCTTCCCGGAAAAGGCAATATTGTTTTGCAAGTTGGATTGAGCGATCCCTGGCGCGACGAACGATGCGAGAAGAAAAACAGGCAACACAAATCTTGCAAGTCCGTATTTTTTCAATGCGTCCTTTTTCGTAGAGAGAGATACGATTCTTCTTGCACAACGCCC
>JAJZIF010000040.1 GCA_021810735.1 Acidobacteriota bacterium | reverse complement strand
TGAATCTTCAAAATGGACCGCGCCGCCATCAGGCCACGACGAACAATCTGTTCGCGCCGCGCGATCCTGAATTGCGCAAACAGTTGCAGCAGGTCTTCGATGAGTGGAAGGGGTCCGAGTCCTCTCCGCTGTGCAACATCAGCGATTCGATCGACGATTCGGTGCTGTCGTTTATGCGCGTGGTGGGCCGATTTGGACTGGCCGATATTCATGAGGTCCAGCTAATGCGCCAAGCGTACGAAGCGAAGCGCAAGGACCCGGTCGAAAAGATGTTCCTCGATCTGCCCACGCATAAACGCCGCAGCATTGCCGGCGACGATGAGAACGAAGAACAGTGCAAATGGTTTGGGCTGGCGACGATTCTGGGCCTTCTCAGGGATTTCGGGCAGGATTTGGAGTTCAATGGAAAGCCGCTGCGGACCCAGATCGCCGATCCAGTCGAACGCCATCTTCATGCCCGCATGCGAATGGTCGACCCGGATTTTCAGGAGATCATCGAGAAAAAACGCGACAAGACGATCCTGGAATTAGGAGGAAATCACGGCTGGGCGCAGTTTATTCACGATCAAGTGGAAAAGCATTACCCGCGCAACGAACTTCGCGACCTGGGCGAATATGAGCGGCAGATGTCGGAGGTTCGCGAGGAAATGATGTCCTATCTTCGATCCCTGGGCGTGCCGCAATATATGCGGGCTGGAGACTAAACCTTGATCTTACAACCAACATTGGTATTGCTCTGCGGCTCCGGGGCCGAGCGGCTGAAAGAACAAGTCGTCCGCTGGATCAGCGCGGACGAGCGCCGGGCCTTCTATTTCGCGCACATCAACGACACGGATGAAATGGCACAAACCATTCCGATCGCTGTCGGAGAATTGCGTTCGGCCAAACTGCTTGCCGAATTGATCCGGGGCGGTTATGTCCCGAAGAACTACAGATTGCAGGAATTCCGGACCTTGATTGTCTGTCTGTCGGAGGACCAGGACTGGATTCGAACCGCTCGCCGCCAGCTGGAAGTTTCGCTGGAGGCGATGCCGTTTTTGAATCGCATCTTCTGGGTCGTGCTGCTGGAACAGCAAAAGATCCAGAACTTGCAGGAGATTCAGCAGAAACTCTTCGCCGATTTCGGCGGCAACGAATCCGTCACGCTGTTTCATGTGCTTCCCTTCTGGCGCGGCAGCAATCTCGATACCGACGATACTTCAGCCATCCTGGAACGACTGACGGTGTTGCTGTTGAAGTCGGATACCGAGGCTGCGTTGCCCATGATCTCGGAGATTGCGCGGAATAAGAGCGCGTGGGCGATCGGAATCGAAGCCTACAGGCTGAAGGGACATTCCGAAGCTGGCAAATGCGCGCTGTTTCTGGCTGCTCGCGAGTTGATCGCCCAGTGCTTCACTGGACGACCGTTAAGCGGACCCACGCTTGCCAACCTTGTGCGGGAAAAGATTCCCGACTTCGACAAGCAGGCCGACCTCGATCCATTCTCCCCGGAAGGCCTGGAACTGGTGGGACGCTATGTGCGCGATTATGTTCCTGAGTTGTTGGATGCGCTCGCTTCCCATAGCCCGGACGTGGAGAGTTGGCTGGACTGCCTGAAATATTTGAAGCGGGAGACGGCTAAGCCGAAACGGCTGGGCCTGCTGGCCCCTGTCGCCGCAACGTTGGACGGGAAACCAAAGCCCGCCTACTCCGGCTTGAGCGTCCTGCTGATGACCGTGTCCGCGGCGGCTTGCTATCTGTTGTTCAAGCCGCAGCAGCCCGAGCCGGCGCAACAGATGAATCTGGCGCTGAGCGGCGCAGCAAGGGCCAAGCAGGACCTGCCGCATCATCCAATTTTTGCCGCTGCCCTGGAGCGGATTCTTGTCGACATCCAGCCGCTGCGGTATCCGGAGTTGTTGCAGGACGCGCTGCCGGCCCCTGAAATCGAGCGGCCGATTCCCACGGACACCGTCGAGAGCGCGAAGGTGGACCGCGGCCTGATCGACGCTGCGCGTGACCTTTTATTGCAGCGGACGTTTGCACTGCCTTCTCTGCTCTCTTTCCAGTTTTTGACCGGCGAGATGACGCCCGCATCGGCCATGACGAAGGTGCTGTCCGCCCAGCAGGAGATGGAGCGGAAACTAGAGGACATTCTGATCGACCGCTGGATGACCGGTGTCCGGCAGTCGCGGCACGGAAACGGCGAGGAAGCAGACCCCGAATGGCTCGACTACATGTTTGCGTCTCCCATTCCGAATCCTGTGCATATGGAATGCGAAATCGCCGCCCATGAAAACCGGCCAGAGCAGCCAGGCTGGTTCCCGCCCTGCTGGCTGCATTACGTGCATGCCGTCGATATGCGTTAGCACGCCGCGCACATCGCTCTCGCTTATTCTGTCCCTTGCGGACGAATCTCCTGCGTCTCCGGATACCAGATCCGCGAGCCTTCGACGCGGGCAAATGGCGTGAGCGTGTGCGGTTTGCGATGCGACTTCCCTGCTGACGTGACGAAAATGTCTTCCACGGAATGTTCGTGGAGAAGCAGGGCATCCCCAATCAGCGACCGATGGCAGCGCCATGGCACCGCCTCCGAACACATGATTGCCGTCGTCGGCGCGTCCAGAGACATGAGTTCCCTGAGCGCCTCCGCGAACGCCTCGGTCTGCATGTAGTCGGCGTATCCGCGAAAACTGAGGTTGCGCCATCCCGAATTGATGGAGTCCTTCTGCGCGTGGCGCAGGCCGCCCAGGGTCTGTATCCAGCGGTACTCGATGCCGGCTGAGCGCAGAGAAGCCGGCAACTCCTCGATGCCGAATTGCGGATTGTGCCGCGAGCGAGGAATGGTTCGCACGTCCGCCAGCAAGGCAACATGGTTGTCGCGCAAGGCTTGCAGGAAAACGTCAATCGGCAGCGTGGAATGGCCAATGGTCAGCATCGTGATAGACCTGCAGGCAGAATGTATTTCGCGCGACTCGTCTACCGCTGCAATGTGTAATGGAGGTCGCTCAGCACGCGCAATCTCTCCGCGGCGCTTTCCGGCGTAATGTCCCGCTGCGGCATGCCGAGCATTTCAAAACCGACCATAAATTTGCGCACAGTTGCCGACCGCAGCAGAGGTGGATAGAAGTGCGCGTGGAAATGCCACTCCGGGTGAGGCTGGAAATCGGTGGGACTTGGGTGGAGGCCCATGGTGTAGGGAAAACCGATCTGAAACAGATTGTCGTAGCGCGTTGTCAGCCGCTTCAGAATGTCCGCGAGCGCGGCGTGTTGCGATCGGTCCATCTCCGGAAGCGAACCGACATGACGGCGGCTCAATACCAGCGTTTCAAACGGCCAGACGGCCCAGAACGGCACCAGCGCGACGAATTCGTCGTTCTGGCAAACGATGCGTTGCGCGAGTTGCACTTCCCGCTGGAGATAGTCGCACAACAGGCAGGTTCCATGCGCGTCGCGATATTCCTGCTGGGCGATCCGCTCGATCCGCGGGCCGTCGGGAATATGTTCAGTGGCCCACACCTGGCAATGTGGATGCGGATTGCTGGCCCCCATCATCGCGCCGCGGTTTTCGAAGATCTGAACATAGCGGATTTCCTGCTGCTCGCCTAACTCCCTGGACTGCGCCGTCCATGCGTCCACCACGCGTTCAATGTCCTGCGGCAGCATGCGGGCCAGCGTCAAATCATGATCGGGATGGAAGCAGATCACCCGGCAAACTCCGCGCTCGCTCTCGACCCGCAATAGGTCGTCGTGCGGGGCATCCTGCAGCGAAGGCGTGTCCGGCAGCAGCGCCGCATAATCGTTGTTGAAGATGAATACGCCGTCGTACTGCGGATTTTGATGCCCGCCGGCTCGCGTGTTGCCTGGGCACAAATAGCAATTTGGATCGTAGTGAATCGCCGAGGGAGCGTCCGTTTTGGCGACTTCGCCCTGCCAAGGCCGCTGCGTGCGGTGCGGCGACACCAGCACCCACTGACGGTTCAGCGGATTGAAGCGGCGATGCGGAACTTGAAGCCAGGTGGAGGGCGGCATAGGGAGATTCAGGGCCGAAAGGCCAACTTCCATGCTAATCGAAGACCACCAGGATGGCTTCAAAAACGAACTTCTAGTGTAGTGTCTCTGAAGTTCATTCAACAATTCGATTCATGGAAGTGATACGAACAGCAGCACCCAGGGGCTAAATAGGCTGCGGAAAAACTCAATTTCTCGGAAGGGGTAAAAAATGGATCGCGCCAGGATGCCCCAGGAACGATCCGTGAGGCTTGACTAATTGTTCTCCATCCCGCAAATTTCGTCCTTTCGCCATACATTTGGAGTTTTCCCGCAGCCTGTAAAGCCCATCTGTTTTGCGCCATTTACGGCACGACTGAAGTCGTGCCCTGATACAAGGCCGAAAATCATTTCTTCAACGAATTTAAAAGACAGGACACTCGCGAAGAGACGCCTGGACTACAACAAGCTGTTTCGTGACAAACGATGCAGTTTTCTGGCAACCCTAAATTTTTTACCCTGCATCCTAATTCCAAGCAACAAATCCCCCCATATTTTGTACAATCTCAACCTACCCAGTCAGGAGTATCTTCCGATGACGCACAAAATATCCAGCCGCAAGTTTGTCTACATGGCCGTGACAGTTGCTGTGACAGCAGCACTGTTTTCATCGCCACGAGCCAGCGCACAGCACAATGCCCAGCAGGCAGAAAATAAATATATGCAAGTCAACCTTGTTTCCAGCGGATATGTTGCCGCAAAAGTGACCGATCCCAAGCTGATTAATCCATGGGGGATGGTAGCGGGGCCAACATCTCCAGTTTGGACTTCCAATCAGGGAACGAACACATCCAACGTCTATTTCATAAGCAACGTAGAAGCGGGAACAGGCGCAAATTTCACGGTCGCTGTCCCAACCCAAATGGGTGGGCCGAACGGTCCGACTGGCATCGTTTTCAGCACCTTCAGCGCTACCAGCAATGCTTTTGAAATTCCAAAAGCCATGGGAGGAATGGTCCCTTCCTTCTTTATTTTCGCCAATTTGAACGGCACCATTTCCGGATGGAATCCTGGCAGCACCGGCGGTGCTGCCAACGCGGTGATAGCCGTCAACAACCATGATGCTGGAGCAGTCTATACGGGTCTGGCATTGGCGACGGTTGGCTCCAAAACATATTTATACGCTGCCAACTTCACCCCGCAAGGTGGGGTGGAGGTATACGATACTTCCTTCAAACCTGCGGAAGACATGATGTGGAGATCTTTCGACGCCGACCACGACCTGCCCGAATTGTCTCGTGGCATGATCTGGAGGCCATACAATATCGCGGATATCAACGGAATGATTTACGTAGCCTACGCAGCCATGCCAGCGACAGGCGGTCTGGCCATTACGCATATGGGGCTCGGGGTGATCGCCGTCTTCACTCCACAAGGCAAACTGATGAAGGTTTTGGCAAAGGACGGCCAACTGGACGCGCCCTGGGGCATGGTCATGGCTCCCAACCAGTTTGGGAAATTCAGCAATGATCTCTTGGTTGGCAACTTTGGAAATGGCCGCATTCTTGCATTCCGCATTAGGCCCAACGATGAAGGCCAAGACGCAAACGCTAACGGGCACGATACGTTTGCCGGGCTGTTGCGCGATTCAAACCATAAGATTATCGAAAATGGTTTTTTGTGGACGCTGATGTTTGGCAATGGAGTACACGGCGCCGATTCAGACACACTCTACTTCACTACTGGCGGATCAAACCAGGCGACCGATGGACTGCTGGGCGCCATTACTGCTGAAAAGTAGGAACTTAACAGAAACTGACTCGACACACCAGGGCATCGTCACGGGCAGATGATACCGATGAAGGTGCCCTTTCTTTTGCATTGAGAAACGCCCGGCCAATCCTGAGTTAAATGGTTATGATGTTGGCTATGGCATTTGTACGTCTTCTTTATGGAGCGCATGTTCTTGAGTTATACGATGCCTGGACTGCGCGCTGGCATGGTTCTCCGAATGCAGCGGAGGCGGAAGGGCCATTGGCTGCTGCCCTCGAAGGTCTGCATCGAGCCAACTTTGAACTGTGGCATGAGGAAGACAAGGCGCGCGACGTTCATGCCGCCGACGCAGCCATTGCCGCGGCCAAGCGCACCATCGATACGATCAATCAGCGCCGCAACGATCGGATGGAACGTTGCGATGCGCTTCTGCTGGAAGAATTGTCAGCGAAGAACCTGCCGAATCCGCAGGCGGAACTGCATTCTGAAACGCCTGGACTCATGCTGGACCGGCTCTCCATCCTGACCTTGAAGCGGTATCACACGCTGGAAGAAATTGAACGAGCCTCCGCTCCCCTGGGTCATCGAGAACGCAATCTGCAACGACTCGCCATCCTGGAAGCGCAGCGCAACGACCTGGCAGGCTGCCTCGATCGCCTGTGGCAACGCGTTCTCAACGGAGAGAGTCGATTCCAGATGTATCGTCAGCTCAAAATGTACAACGATCCCGATCTGAATCCGGTCCTCTACGATCAAGCGGTGACTTGAGAGCAAACACGATCGCGGTCGCCAGAAAAGAGGATGCCAATAGAAAAAGCTGAGACCCGCCTTTGGAGCGGGTCTCAGGGTGTTTGCTGAGGGAGGGAAAAAGAAAACAGGAGAGCGCGTCTACTGCGGTTGCGCGCTGGCCTGGCTGTCCGCAGGAGGATTTGCCTGCCCGGTCATGCCGGGGCTGGAATTCATCGTTCCCTGAGAACCGCCGGGTTGCGGCGATGCGGCGCCTTGCTGGGTATTGGCGTTGGGCGCGACATTCGACAGCAGTTGGATCTCCACGCGGCGATTTTTTGCCCGTCCGCTGGCGCTGCTGTTGCTGGCTACTTCGACATCTTTGCCGATTCCAATCAAATAGAACTTATGGGCTGGAACATTATATTTTTCGGCCAGATATTGAGCGACTGTCTCCGCCCGACGCTCGCTCAACTGATAGTTGTACTGCTTGTCTCCCGTCGAGTCTGTCCCGCCGGTGATTTCCAGAATGTAGGATTTCGTATTGCCCAGTTGAGCGGCAAAAGTATCCAGATTCTCCTTGTCCTGTTTTGTCAGCGCGGCTTTGTCGAACGCGAAATGCACATCGGTGTCCGCCACCTGATGGTATGTGTCGAGGTTGGCGACAATGCTCCCCAGCGTATCGGCATGATTCATTGCTTCCTGCGCAGACTGCTGTGCCTGCGTCGCGGCCTGGCCGGCCGCCAGGGCTTTCTGGTCGGCGGTTGTCGCGGCGGTTTGCGCCTGCTGAATTCCCTGGGTCGCGCGCGTATCAACGTCCTGCAAATTGCGATGATTGGCAGCGGTCTGATCTTCCAACTCATTGGTGTGCTGAATCAAAGGGGTGGTCTGGGTGCGAACATAATTCTTGGTCGCGCATCCCGCAGACATCAGCATGAAAACGGATGCACCTCCCACGAGAACCCACGTGCTTGCATGTTTGTTTCTCATCTTTTGTTGCTCCTCATGACCATTCCATCGTGGCCGCCGTCTGGTCTAAAGACAAGTAATAGCAATTGATCAGCCAATCCTCAATTGCCCCGCTATTTCGTTATATTTCATGCGTTTATGTAGTGTTCGCCTGCCAAAAAAGGTGAGGGACTGGCACTTTTTACATACTTGAAACTCCGATCCGCCTACACCTATACCCATCTTGGATGGGCGTTAGACTGAAATGGATACCTTCCCCATGGATCTCCACGAAAAAATTCGGGACCTGCCAGCGGGGCCGGGGGTCTACCTGTTTCGCAATGCGGACGAAGTAGTGATTTATGTCGGCAAGGCGAAGAATCTTCGTTCCAGGGTGCGCTCGTATTTTCTTGAAGCGGCCCAGGCGAATGCCAAAACCGGCTCGCTGATGCGCGAGGCTGTCGACCTGGAATACATTCTGGTCGCCAACGAGCACGAGGCGCTGGCCCTTGAAAATAACCTGATCAAGCAGCGCAAGCCACGCTTCAACGTGCTGCTGCGCGATGACAAGACCTACCCCTACGTCAAGCTGACGCTCGGTGACCGCTATCCCAAGGTGCTGGTGACGCGACGGGTTCGCAAGGATGGCGCCATCTATTACGGTCCGTTCTTTCCGGGCAACCTGGCCTATCGCATCGTCGATTTGATCCATCGCACCTTCCTGATCCCCAGCTGCAAGGTGGATCTTTCGCGCTATCATCCGCGGCCGTGTCTCCAGTACTACATTCATCGCTGCCTGGGCCCATGCGTGGAAGGACTTACTACGCCCGACATCTACTCCGAGGCAGTGCGCGATGTTCGCCTGATGCTGGAGGGACACGCGGCGGAACTGGAAAAATCTCTGCAACAACGGATGGAGGCAGCGGCTGCGAATGAGCAATTTGAGCTGGCCGGCCGCTATCGTGACCTGGTGATCACCGTCCATCAGTTGCAGGAAAAACAGCGCATGGCCGCCGCTTCCGACGACGATGCCGATGTTTTCGGCTACCACTATGAAAACGGAATGCTGGCCGCGAACCTGTTTCACATCCGCAATGGCCGCATCGTCGACCGGCGCGAATTCTTCTGGGAAGACTTGCCGGAATTTCCGGAGGCGCAAGCGCTGGAGAGCCCCGCGCACGAAGCGCAAGCGGCGGAAGACAGGCTACAGCCGGTCGAGTCCGCGGAGATTCCTGCGAGCGATGCATTTTCGCCGGCGGCATTTTTCTCCGCATTGCTGAAGCAACTCTATATCGACCGGCAGTATGTACCGCGCAATGTCTATGTGCCCGTCGACTTTGCCGACCGTGTTCCGTTGGCGGAACTGCTGGGCGATCACACACGACACAAGGTGGAGATCGCCGTGCCGCAGCGCGGCGAGAAGCGTTCCCTGCTCGACCTGGCGGGACAAAACGCGAAGCAATCGTACGATCAACGCTTCCGCGTGTTGCAACCCAGCATCCGCGCGATTCAGAAATCGTTGCAGGATGCGCTGAATCTGCCGGATTTGCCGGAGCGCATCGAATGCTTCGACATTTCGCACATTCAAGGCGCGGAAACCGTGGCTTCCATGGTGGTGTGGGAAAAAGGCGCGATGAACAAATCGGAATACCGCAAGTTCCAGGTGAAGACAGTCGAAGGCGTCGACGATTTTGCCAGCATGCGGGAGGTGGTCGCGCGACGGTATCGACGTCTGCAAGAGGAGTATCGGCCCCTGCCCAGCCTCATCCTGATCGATGGCGGGCTGGGACAGTTGCACGCCGCCGCTGCTGCGCTGGAAGAGTTGGGATTTACCAGCCAGCCGCTGGCCGCAATCGCAAAACGAGAAGAAGTGATCTACGTCTATGGGCAGGAGGACGACCCGGTGGTGCTCGACCGCCGCTCGCCCGTGCTGCATCTGGTGCAGCGAATTCGGGACGAGTCCCACCGCTTCGCGATTACGTACCATCGCAAGCGACGCGAGATGCGTGACCGCGACTCCGATCTGCTGCGCATTCCCGGCGTGGGAGCGCAGACCCGCAACCGGCTCATCACCCACTTCGGAAGCCTGCGAGCGGTGCAGGCCGCGTCCATGGAAGCGCTCCAGTCCGTCGTTTCCCGCAAGGTGGCGGAGGCGATTTGCGCCCACTTTCAGGGCTCGATCTCCTCAGTAAGGCGCTCTGAGTAAAGCGGAAATCGCGTTCAGGTAATCTGAAACCTGCTACTTGTGAACGGAATTCCAATTTCTGCTACCACTCCGGGAACTTTGCCGATGCGCGCTTGTCTTTTCCAGCCTTCAGCTACCCTTCCAAACCAAGTGAATCCCAAGGTCCCACTACTCCGTATGACCTGGCAGCAGGCCATGCAGCTAAGCGTTTTTTTCGCTGCAATCAGCCTCATCATCCAAACAGTGGGCAGCCTGCTGGGGCAGCATTTCGGGTATGGACTTTTCGGTGACGAGCTGTACTACGTCATGTGCGGGCGCCATCTTGCCTGGGGTTATGTCGATCTGGCCCCTATGGCGGCCTTGCAGGCGCATGTCTCGGAAGCACTGTTTGGACTGAAGAACCAGGCGCTTTTCCGGATATTTTCTGCGCTCGCAGGATCGGCAAGAGTTTTCATCACTGGAGTCCTGGTTTGGCTTTTTGGGGGCCGAAAAATGGCCCAGGTGCTGGCGATGATCGCCGTGCTGGTCGCGCCCGTTTACCTTGCCTTGGATAGCGTGCTGGCCATGAACTCTTTTGAATCCATGTTCTGGATGAGTTGCCTGCTCGCAATCATCTGGATGGTTCGCGGAGGAAGCCTGCGATGGTGGATCGCTTTTGGAGTTTCAGGCGGACTCGGACTGCTCAACAAGCCGTCCATGGCGTTTTTTCTATTTGGCGTATTGGGCGGCCTGTTATTGACACCGGAACGCCGGCTCTTACGCAGCCGCTGGGCGCTAATTGCGGTTGCACTCATCGTGGGCATCGCGATGCCGTTCATGGCATGGCAGGCGAATCGACACTGGCCCATGTGGGAATTGCTATACAAGATCAATCACGACAATCTCAATGGGAATTTGGGCCCGCTCGCTTTTCTTCAGGAGCAGATCACGATGTTCAACCCGGTCAGTATTTTTCTGACCCTTCCTGGGCTGATATGGCTGCTTACGGCGAAATCAGTGTGCCGCTTCCGTTGGATTGGCATCATGTTTTTGGGAATGCTCGTCGTCATGATGCGTGCCCATGCCTTGAATTACTATGTTGCCCCGGTTTATCCCGTCCTCTTCGCTGCTGGAGCTGTGGCGCTTCAGGAATGGCTTTCTGCTTCGCGCAAAACGGCCTGGCTTTTGCCCGCTCTCGGCTCTGTGGTCGCTGTTTGGGGCGCAATCACCCTGCCGCTTGTAGTCCCCGTCCTGCCACCTTACACAACAGTTCACTACTTCGCGAAGATCATGTACCTCATCCCGAAATCGGACCTTCCGGACGCGAGTCCCCTTCTACCTATCCTCTCTGACCGCTTGGGTTGGCATCATTTTGTAGCGGATGTCGCAACTGTCTATGCGTCCTTGTCCCCGCAAGAGCGAGCTGAAACAGGAATTTACTGCGACAACTATGGCGAGGCGAGCGCGATCAATATCTACGGCCCGAGATATGGTCTGCCCACCGCGGTCAGCGGCCATCAAAATTACTTCTATTGGGGTTCCAACGGCTACACCGGGCAGGTGCTGATCGTAATAGGAGGGTCGAAACAGGACCTGCAAAAGCGGTTTGCATCTGTCGAGAAGATCGAGCGAGTGTATAACCCACTGGCAAACCATTTTTCCAATCGGCCAATTTATCTGTGCCGCAAAGAAAAGATTCCGCTCAACGTCTACTGGCCGCACGTCAAGGACTGGTACTGAGTCCGCGACAAAGAAAAGAATGGTTAAGCCTCACTCCATGCGGAGGCCATTTGCGTCCACTTTCAGGCATCGGTCTCCTCCACCGAGCCGCCGGAGTAAAACTGAAATTCCCTGCTCCTTCCGCGAGCCAGGCTGCGATAGGACCGTGGCGCGGGAACTTTTCCGTGGCTGGCTCGTATGTAGGGTCAGCGTCGTAAATGAGAGCTGTTCCTCTGCAATCTGACTCGGAGCCTCGATGCAAATTCAAACAGCCGCTGACAAGAACTGGAAGCCAGCGCTTCATCTCGCGCTCACATTTGCAGCGATCAAACTTGCGATTGAGTTTGTGGGAAATATCGTGGCGCAGCATCTCGACTACGGGATTTTTCGCGACGAGATGTACTA
Organism: Acidobacteriota bacterium; assembly: GCA_021810735.1. The sequence goes on along the minus strand of JAJZIF010000040.1, from coordinate 3,171 downwards.
CATCCTGTGCGGACGCCATCTTGCCTGGGGCTATGTGGACCAGGCGCCCATGGTGGCGCTGCAGGCGCGAGTCGCGGAAGGTTTGTTTGGGATTCACAACCTGGCACTCTTCCGTCTTTTCTCGGCACTTGCCGGCGCAGTCAAAATTTTCATGACTGGCCTGCTGGGGTGGTTGCTGGGCGGCAAGCGCATGGCGCAAGTGCTGGCCATGATTGCCGTGCTGATCGCGCCGGTCTATCTAGGAATCGACAGCTTTCTGTCGATGAATTCCTTCGAGCCGATGTTCTGGATGGGATGTGTGCTGGCGGTTCTGTGGATGGCTCGTGGAGGCAGCCCGCGCTGGTGGATCGCGTTTGGAATTTCAGGCGGCCTGGGGTTGCTGAACAAGCCGTCGATCGCATTTTTTCTGGTGGCCCTGCTCGTTGGCCTGCTGCTGACCCCTCAGCGCCGGCTTCTCTGGAGCCGCTGGACATGGGCGGCGGTTGGGGTGATTTTTCTCATCGCGCTCCCGTACCTGTTGTGGCAGATCCATCATCAATGGCCGACTCTCGTATGGCTGAATAATGTAGCCCACAGCAATAAAAACGTGAAGCTAGGGCCGCTTGCATTCCTCGGCGCGCAAATTCTGATGCTCCATCCGCTCAGCATTTTTCTGCTGCTGCCTGGACTGGTTTGGCTGTTCGTGGCGAAGTCCGCGCGCGGTTTTCGCTGGATTGGAATCATGTACGTCGTTCTGCTGGCAATCATGATCCATCTTTATGCCAAGGACTACTACGTGGCGCCGGTGTATCCGGTCCTGTTCGCCGCAGGAGCGTTGGCGTGGCAGCACATGTTTTTCGCATCCCGCAAAACCGCGTGGCTGTTGCCGGCCTGGTGCGTGGTCATGGCGATTCTTGGCGCGATTACGCTACCCATGGCGATTCCGGTGCTGCCGCCGTACGCGTGGATTCGCTACACTCGAGCACTTCATCTGGTCAATATAAAAACGGAGACGGCAAAGACCGGGCCGCTGCCGCAGTTTTATGCGGACCGTTTCGGATGGCAGGGTCTGGTGACCGAGGTGGCGCAGATTTATCATTCGTTGTCGCCTGCCGACCAGGCCAAGGCTGGAATCTTCTGCGGAAATTATGGCGAGGCCAGCGCGATCGATATCTTTGGCCCAAAATATGGCCTGCCGCCTGCCATCAGCGGGCACCAGAATTATTTTTACTGGGGTCCGCATGGGTATACCGGGCAGTTGTTGATCATCGTTGGGGCATCCAAAAAGAAATCGGAAAAATACTGTTCGTCCGTTGAACAAGCAGGGGCGACGGACAATCCGCTGGCCATGCCAAATGAAAACAGGCCGATCTATCTCTGCCGGGGCGGAAAAGCTCCCCTCTCCGTCTACTGGCCGCACGTCAAGGACTGGTACTGAGTCCGCAAGAGGGTAGGCTCATCCAGCCTTACCAGATGCGAACGCGATCCGGCGGAGCCAGGTACAGCGTCTGCCCCGGCTTTACATTGAACGCCTTGTACCAGGCGTCGATGTTTCGCACTGTGTCGGCGCGATATTCCGCCGGCGCATGCGGGTCTGTCATCACTTGACGGCGCAGCGCGGCCGGCCGTACCTTCGATCCCCAGTTCTGGCCAAACGCGATGAAGAACTGCTGGTCGCCGGTGAATCCATCTTGTTCGGGTGCAACTTTGCCTCCAAGAGATGCCCGATATCCGTCGAACGCGGCTGAAATTCCGGCTACATCCGCAATGTCTTCCGCCAGCGTCTGCCTGCCATTCACATGCACATCGGGAAACGGCATGTAGGTGTCGTACTGCGCCGCCAGCTTCGCTGTGGCCGCATCGAAATGCGCCAGGTCGGCGGAGGTCCACCAGTCGCGCAAACGGCCCTTGGCATCGAACGTACTGCCCTCGGTATCGAAGGTGTGGCTGATTTCATGTCCGATGACCGACCCAATCGCTCCGTAGTTGACTGCGGCCGGGGCCTTCGCATCGAAGAAGGGCGGCTGCAGAATCGCCGCCGGAAAATTCAATGCGTCCTGCAGCGGCAGATTCACCGCGTTCACCGTCTGCGGCGTCATCGACCATTCCTTGCGATCGACCGGCTTGCCCAACCGCGCGACTTGCTGGCGATAGCGGAACGTACCGGCACGTTGAATGTTGCCGAAGATGTCATCCGGCTTCACTTCATAACCGTCGTAGCTGTGCCACGTCTCCGGATATCCGACACCGACATAGAGGGTAGTGAGCTTCGCTTCCGCCTCCGCCTTGGTAGCGGGAGCCATCCACGTCAGCGCTTCAATGCGCACGCGATAGGCAGCGATGATGTTGGCCACCATGGCCTGCGCCGCCGCTTTCGCCTCCGGGGAGAAGTAACGCTGCGCATAGATTTTCCCTACCGCGTCGCCCAGCAGATCGTCAACCACGAAAACGCCACGCTGCCAACGCGGGCGCTGTTGCGGAACGCCCACCAGAGTTTTGCCGAAGAAGTCGAACCGTTCGTCCGCCAGCGATTTTGGCAGCACTCCCGCATACTCTTCAATCGCGTGGTACGCCATCCAGTCTTTCCATGTGCCCACAGGCGTCGATGCCACCAGCGCGGACTCTCCTGTGAACGCATTCGGCTGCCAGACGATGAAGCTCGCCTGGTTTGCCAGCCCCGCGGCGCGGAAATACTCCGCCCAGTCCAGTCCAGGGGCCTTGGCGGCAAAGTCCGCTCGCTTCCAGGTGTTGTCGGCTTTGTGAATGTCTTCGTTGTCGGCCAGGCTGGTATGCGTTTTTGCGATTGCCTGCTCCAGCGCAACCACGCGAGCGGCGCGCCCATCGGCGTCGTCGAATCCGGCAAGCCGAAACATCGCCGACACATGGGCCTGATACTTCGCCTGGATCTCCTTCATGTGAGCGCTGTCGCCCAGATAGTACTCGCGGTCGGGCAACTCCAGGCCGCCTTGCAGGAGGTATGGGTTGTAATGTTCCGGATCGTGAAAGCCGGGCGCGACCCAAAGGCCGAAAATATTTGCAGTATGGAAGTTGGTGTTGTTCAGCGGATCCACGTCGGCCCGCAGGCTCTGGCCCAATGCGCGAGCCAGTTCGCGTTGGGTATGGATGGCGGCGATGGCGGCCAGTTGCGGATGAAGCGGCGTCAGCCCCTTGGCCTCGATCGCGGCCTCGTTC
>JAJZIF010000039.1 GCA_021810735.1 Acidobacteriota bacterium | reverse complement strand
ACAGGTGATTGTTTTGGCGGTTCTGCTATGGCTACACCGTCTCTCTCTGAGTACCGCATATTGGTCGATCGCGTTAACCTCCGGCGTGGCCATGGGCCTGGGTCTTGTAAGGGACCGGCTGACATTTTCTATGCATGAGGTGAAAAAAGCATGGATACCATCACGGACGATGGCAAGGAACCTGACTTGCGCGAATGTTCTGCAGTGGCTTGGCTCTCAGGGAGTGCTGCTGTCCGGTGCTTTCGTCCTAGGAGCGAGCCAGGCCGGAGGCGTGCGGGCTGCGCAGAATTTGTTGGGACCCGTCCATCTCGCTTATCAGGCAATGGAGAACATCGTTCCGATTCGCGCATCCGAAGAGGCGGCTATCCATGGGATCGAAGGGGCACGCCGATACCTCCGTCGATTTACCATCGTGGGCCTCGTCATCCTCACTGCAATGTTCCTGCCTCTGGCCATTTTTTCCAAGTCGTTACTCCGGACAGTTTATGGCCCTGCGACCACGCCGTTCTGGGGTATTGTCGTTCTACAGCTTGCCTATTTATGGGTCGGGCTTCCCTGGCGTCAGAGCGTCTATCTTTTTCGAACGATCGGGAAGTCGCACTATATCGTGTGGGCAAACGCCTGCGCGTCGATCCTTGCGTTCTCCAGTGTCTTTCTATTCATGAAGGAAGCTGGAGCAGCCGGGATTGTGATGGCAACCATAACAGGGGAAGTGGTCGGCCTTACGGTAATGTCAGCACAGTGGAAACTCCTGCATGCAAGAATGAAGCATCAACCTGGAAAAGGTGAGCTGCCGGCGCGGGCATCGACGTAACGGCTGCGTTTGCTGGCTCTACAGGTTCCCGGAAGCACGCGGACCACCCGGTCCTTCCTTGTTGTATGCACTCTTTGTTGGAGCAACGCGAGGCCGCTTGAGGCTACAGAGCGTTTAAGGTTTGTGCAAGATTTAGGCAGATTAGAAGGCAACGAATTGCAACATTCCCATCCATCGCCGTTTATCAGGTTCCGTGATAGCAAAGATTATGCCTACGGCTTTCTTTCCGTAGAGGATGTAAGCAGCTTCCTGGAGCCTGCAGGCCCTGCGGCCTCCAACCGCCCGCTTGTTGACCCAGGCGTGGAAGAGTTCACCGTTATACCGGGAAGATTTGGCGTGCGATGGCTTATATCTGCAGACAGTCGGCAGTGCCGCGAGGTCTTGTCATGCTGGCGGCCATATGACCTTAGATCTAGAGTTAAGTGGGGCGTTGTGGAGGCAGCTTCGGCCGTATCTGCTCTGGAGTACCTACCAGGCACAACCCGTGTCTCGCTGCCGCTCGGACACCTACGGAACTATTTCCGGGAGATCGGAAAGGAAGGGATTCGAACTGCGGTGATTCAGGTGGGGAATCCATCCTTCAGCCGTAAGTTGATCGCCTTCGGGATGGGCGATCGCTCGGTTGAATGTGTTGTGAAAATTCCCCTAACTTCCGACGCTGTGGAGTCCATCGCTCGAGAGGCCCACGCTCTCTCGGAACTGCGTGCGCTGACACGTGCGCTTCCAGAGTGCATTTCCTGCGACAGTTCCTCGGGCTGGTCCTCGCAGACATGGATCCGAGGGCGCGCAAGCTCGAGAAGGTTTTCCCGTCTGCATAGCGACTTCCTGCTGAGGCTTGTTTCCGACGGCCAGACACTGCCGTTGACACAGGCAGTCGAACACATCTGTCCGCCATCCACAGGAGACCTCCGCCCCACCCACATAGTGTCCGCAATTGCCGATGCGGCCACTCGGGTTCTTCTTCTGAGCGACGCATTGCTGCCCGTAACTTGCGTTCATGGAGACTTCGTCCCCTGGAATATAAAGAATAACTCCGGCGAGCTTGTCATAGTCGACTGGGAATCTTGCATTCTGACGGGCCTTCCTTTGCAGGATGTTTGTCATTTTTTCTACAAGCAGGATTATCTGTTCCAGGATATCGGCGGGCTCCCTCAAACTATGCTCCGGCATCCAGCCGTGAGTGTTTATCTGAAGAAAATGGATATTTCTGCTGATACCGCCGTGCGCTTGGTTCTCTACTATCTAGTGGAGACGTACTACACCCACTTATCACACAAGGAATACGACCAGTGCGAATATGATGAGATCCAGATAAAGTGCGTAATGGATGGCATCGGACGATCGTGAACCATCGCAGTCGGATGGCTTACAGGCCTGGCAATTGGTCAGGGTAAAGCCGCGTAACTATGGTTCGCCAACGATACTCATTTGCACGCGCCACACATTGAGATGCTAATTCATCCCTGTTCTTTGGATCTCGAATGAGCCGCAGCATCGCATCAGAGAGCGCATGGACGATCTCATCTTCACTTCGATTGTCTGGGCTGATGGCGACGCCGCACGAAGGAGTGATGATGCTTCCAGGACCGCCAGCCTTCAGGCAGATCACCGGGCACCCCGCCGAGAGAGCTTCGAGAACCACCATGCCGCCGGAATCGTGCATGCTGGGGAACAAGAAGGCCGTATGACTGCGGTATTCTTTCAGGATTACATCGTGTGCCATCCACGGGGCCCAGTGGACGATAGAATGAACGCCACATTCATTGGCGACCTTCCTCAACCAGCCTGAGTCCGGCCCGTCCCCTATGATTTTCAACGTGACCTCAGGGGCGTGTAACTTGACCACAGCGAGGGCGCGCAATATAAGATGGATGCCTTTCCAGTATAGAAGGCGACCTATATACAGGAAACTTGGCGGGCGCAATGGGTTCGAATCGGCGCACTGGTCGGCTACGGCCTCCACGCCTATTGTTGGTTGTACGATGCATTTGTGCCGATAACGTTGCGGGATGCGATGCAGTGTTTCCTCTGTAGTACACGCGATTCTTACGGCCCGCGAGAACGTGAGATGCATCAAAGGATCAAATTTGACGGCCGCATTCCCGATGTCTCTAAGTTTCTCGCGGAGACGGCCCATCCATGGAAGCCCGCGGCGGAGTGCCGCAGGCATTGTTTCCCCACCTCCAACCGGACCGAACAGCAATGGAATACCCAGTCCCCACATAAAGGTCGGCTGCCGGAATGATGCGAAGGTGACGTGATGCGCCCGATCGAAAGATCGCCGCTTGAGAAGCCGTCTGGCGTGGAGATAGGCCTGGACCTGCCATAGCAGATAATAAATATATATCCCGCTGCCGTGTCGCTTCCACCAAATTGCCCAGGGGGGAAGGTCACAGTATGAAGCTGTAATTGGCACGCCTAGTCTCGCAAGCTCGCGTGCAATCACGAATCGATTGTTGCTTCGAGTTATGAGGTGTACTTCATGCCCTAACTCCGCAAGCGTACACGCCCAGTTCCATCCGACGCCCGGTTCGGATCCTTTGCCAGGTTCGCACGCATATGCCGAAAGAAGCACTCTCACTACGAGACATCCCTCTGCCCTAATCCGTAGCGCACATTTGTTCTGTACTCGAGACGCCGAAAGACTTCAGCGCAGATACAGGCTACCACCATATTCACCGGCTGAGTTGCATCGATCTCTATTGCGTTGCGATTGGGGCTTATCAGTTCACGATATGCGGCGCGTTGCCGGATTCCTTCCTCGAGGCTCAGTTCCGGCTTTCTTTGCCACAGCACTTCCGCAGGAGCGTCCAGCAAAATCCATAAGTCGGGTTGAGGCGAAATCCTAGATAGCAACTTCACCCAGGAACTCGGGCCGCCATATCGATATCGTAGTCTGTCGACCAGAACGTCGTGAAAGTAGCGATCGAATATTATGAGGGTGCATCGGACCATTTTCGGCCGCAGCGTCAGCCAGTATCCCAGGGTTAAATCTGCAAACCAAAATAGTACCTTCGCTATCGAGGCCAGCGGTCCACGAGGTGTTTTTTCATGTGGGCGCGACCCATCGCCTCCAGAGCGACCCTTGTGGATGGTTCGTGGCAAACGGTGAAACTCCGACGCACCTGCGAATGCAGGCACCAGTGCCGTCCTGGTTGCAGCGATGGCTGTGGACTTTCCGCAGCCATCCGGCCCCATGAAAGAAATCAGATATCCCATCGGCATGGTTGTCCGGCGGATCTTGCGGCGCGTTTCCTTTATCTGTTGCGATGCACGCATCACAAACGTTGGGCGGGGATTGCCCAAATGGACCTTCTTTGCCCATTGGTTCAAGGATGTCGAATTCGGAATCGCTTCATTCGCTATGTACTCGAGAATATCTTCGTGATCGGACGGCCAGTACCGGCAGAGTAGCTCCTCGGCCTCTTTCGGTGCACTTCGATACCACTGGTTTAGAGCGCGCAACTGGGCCGGTCCGAGCGATCGTTTCCCTACGCGCTTGAGAAGGTAATGGACCAGGCTCTTTTCGGGAGCTGGAACGAAGAATCGGTCCAGGTACTTTCTCCTGTCTTCCAGCATGAACTGCCACTTAAATGTCAGCTCACCATTGCGATGGTCGTCGCTGCACACATCGAACCTGAGATGCACGGGGAGGGAGTCCTTAACCATCGCCACAAAGCAGGAGCAAGCCGACGTGTTGCGATACTCGGAAATCTGAACGAGGTGCGCATCTGCTTCAAAGCACATAGCCTGCACCAGGCGAGGGATTGACCGTCGATCGCGTTCCGGCACAACGAAATCGACATCGCTCTGGATACTGTCTGGGTAGCTGAAATAGTTGGACAAAATTGCGTAGCAGATGCCGGTGTGCTCCAGCAACGAGAAGAATGCAGCGAATAAACCGCTTCTCGCCCTATCGCTTATTTTCGATCCCGGAGTTCGCTGCCCTGTGCTCAGCATTGTGTCTCCCGCAGAGCCAATCTGGGGTGAAAGCCTGCAGACCTCGGCCTGGAGCTTATCCAATTTCATAGCTACGCAATCGCGCCCATTGCAAAAGGAACAGGATGACGAAGCGCGGATTGTTATTGAGATAACGCCGCCACAATCTGCGTGGATCCTGAAATAACCTATGGAGCCATTGCATGCCGACCTTTTTCATCCATGTTGGAGCATCTGGGGTGCGTCCACTGTTGATGTCGAATGCCGCGCCGACTCCGACCATCAGCTTGACCGGTAAACGCTTGATGTGCTGCGCCATGAACCGCTCCTGCTTAGGCGTGCTAAGTCCACACCACATGACATCCGCTCCGGAATCCTTCACTTGCCGGAAGAGATCTTCTTCTTCTGCCGCGCTCAAGGCACGAAACGGTGGCGTATACGTCCCGGCAATCTGCAACCCTGGATAGCGGCGCAGCATCGCCATTTCGAGCTGGTGCGCGACCCCCTGGTTTCCACCATAGAGGAAGTGTTTATAGCATCTTCGAACGCTGAGCTCACAAAGCGCAAGCATGAAGTCGGGTCCGTACACTCTATCGATGGCTTTATAACCTTGCATCCGCCCGATCCATACCGTGGGCATACCATCGGGGAGTGTGAGAAATGATCGGTTCTGGATGGACCGGAAGGAGGCATCTTTTTGTGCTTCCATCACGCCGTGAACTCCAGTTACGCAGATATATCCCTTGCCGCCGGTTTGCAGGAAAGCATCGGATAATCGTATTGCAGTCTTCATGTTCAGTGCGCTGATCCCGACTCCCAAGACGTTGAATCTAGGAGGAGCGTATAGTTCCACAAGTTCATCTAGCTCAGGAGACTTATGGGGCAATCCAATGGGTGAAGGACCGGAGATTCCCGATATATCTCCGGAAGCCGATGAAGCATCTTGTGGAGTGCGCTGCGGTTTTGACGCGAGCATGATGTGCATCCTGTTCCATATATCGGGGATAGGTTTGACAGCATTGCAGCGTCTCGCGACCGGTCTGGAAGGACGAAAACGACTGCGCCAACGGATCGTTCGCCCTAGTTAACTTCGATGAGTGCATCCCTCTGCAATGCGGCATCTTCAATTTGCGTCTCAATCCACCGATAGGTTTTATCAAGTCCCGCGCGTAAGGATATCGACGGCTCCCAATCGAAGTACTCACGTATCCGCGTATTGTCGCTATTGCGGCCGTTCACCCCTTTTGGAGCATTTAGGTCGTATCGGCGCACCAGTTTTATGCCGGCGATGTCTTCTACCATATCCACCAACTGGTCGATGGTCACCAATTCGCTGCTGCCCAGGTTGATTGGCTCGCGGATGTCACTCTCCAGGATCATCCTGATGCCTTTCATGCAGTCATCGATATACATGAAGCTGCGCGTTTGTTTTCCGTCTCCCCATATCTCTATCTGGTGATCGCCCGAAGCTTTGGCTTCAATCACCTTTCTACAAATGGCCGCTGGGGCTTTCTCGCGTCCGCCAGTCCAGGTTCCGAGCGGACCATAGACATTGTGGAAACGGGCAACGCGACATTCCAGTCCGAAATCCTCCTCGAAATGGCGACACATGCGTTCGCTGAATAGCTTCTCCCAACCATAGCCATCCTCGGGCTGGGCGGGGTAAGCATCTTCTTCGCGAAGCGCAACGACGTCAGGGATCTTTTGCTTGTCTGCGTTATAGACGCATGCGGATGACGAATAAAACAGCCGTTTGACGCCGGCGGACCGGGAAGCCATCAGCAGGTGCGTATTGATGAGCACACTCAGCATACAAAGAGCTTTGTTTTTCTCGATAAACCCCATACCGCCCATGTCCGCAGCGAGGTTAATCACCACTGTAGCTCCGCGGACGACCTCCGCGCAGCTCGAATAGCTCTTCAGATCGAGCACTCTGTTGTCCACATTATCGGAGGACTGATACCAGTCCGAAATGGGCTTTTGGTCCACGGCTCGCACCACATCGACGCCGTCCGCCAGAAGGTCCGCAACAAGATGACCTCCTATAAACCCGCCGGCCCCGCATACTACCACTGCTTCCTCAGTTAGCTTCATTTGCGTATCTCCTCTCCCGGCGGAGCCTGTCCGCCCAGATACTACATAGAACTGTGCCGTTCGGCCTCCAGGGACGAAGCTATTGTGACTGCACGGCGCCGGCCGGCACTGCGGGGCGTTGTGCGTAGGTCGTGGAAGGCATACCGCGCGTATGAGACGGAGGGATGGCGGCGAGAACGAAATCGGCGGAGTCTCGCCCGCTTACGGGTCTTTTTCCAATGTTCTCAATGAACCACGGTATGGAAAGTCTCAGGCCTTGAGCCAGCTTGACGTTCGGCTCCCAGCCCAGCAGCGTTCTAGCCTTTGTAATGTCTGGACAACGCTGTTTGGGATCATCCTGAGGCAGTGGTCGGAACACGATCCGGCTCCTGGAGCCCGTGGCTGCAAGCACTTGCTGGGCACATTCGAGGATGCTGAATTCCTCGGGGTTCCCGATGTTGACAGGGTAGTGCTCGTCCGAGCGCATTAGCCGCAGGAGTCCCTCGATCTGGTCGGAGGCGTAACAGAAACTCCGCGTCTGATGGCCGTCTCCGTAGACGGTGATGTCTTCGCCCTCCAGAGCTTGTCGCAGGAAATTGGAAATGACACGTCCGTCGTTCAACTGAAGCCGAGGCCCGTAGGTGTTGAAAATCCGCGCCAGGCGCGTATCGACGCCATAGTACCGGTGATACGCCATGATGAGCGACTCCGAGAAGCGCTTTGATTCGTCATAAACGGACCGCGGTCCCACCGGATTTACATGTCCCCAATAGCTCTCAGGTTGTGGATGAATGAGTGGGTCGCCATAGCATTCCGAGGTGGAACACTGGAGGAACGCTGCATGATATTTCTTTGCAATCTCCAGTGCATTGCGCGTCCCGGAGGAACCGACCAGAAGCGTTTCAACGCCGTGAGCCGTGTAATCGCCGGGGCTTGCAGGGCTGGCCATGTTGAAGACACAGTCGACCTTGCCGGGATCGAACGCTTCCGTAATGTCCTGCTTGCGAAACTCGAAGTTAGGTTCCGAGGCTAGATGGCGGATGTTTTCCGTGCGCCCGGTCAATAGATTATCGACACCCACCACAGAGTAGCCCTGGGCCACCAGAGCATCCACCATGTGCGATCCGAGAAATCCTGCTGCTCCCGTTACAAGCGCGCGTTTCCTGGTGGATTTCTGGACGGGGACTTGGGCGCCGGCCATTGGCTCGATGGATGCGTGCCCGATGCTAACGTATGTGAACCCGGCCTCCTTCATTTCGCGCCTGTCGAACAGGTTTCGTCCGTCAAGAACAAGTGGATTTTTCAGTCTGCGCTTCATTTCCACAAGATTGAGCCGGGAAAATTGGTCCCAGTCGGTAAGTACGACAAGTGCATCCGCGCCATCCATCACGGCGTACGGGTCATCGGCGAACGCGATGTTGTCCCCTCGCAACGCCCGTTTGGCGTTGGCGGTGGCCGCGGGATCATACGCCTTGATCGCGTAGTCGTCGGCCATAAGTGCGCGTACCACCTTGATGGCCGGGGACTCCCGTATATCGTCTGTTCCTCCTTTGAAGGACAGTCCGAGGACGCCGATCTTCCGGCCATGCCATTTCGCCAGCGTAGTACGAACCACACCAATAAATTTGGATTGCTGTTTCTCATTGATGATTTCAACTTCGTCCAGAAGCCTGAAATCGATGCCTGCTCCACGGCTGATGGCTCGGAAGGACTGAATGTCTTTGTGGAAGCAAGAGCCGCCATATCCTATCCCCGCGCCAAGGAAGAGAGGTCCGATGCGTTTGTCCATGCCCACTCCGGAAGCAACCTCGGTGATGTCCGCGTGCACGGCTTCACAAAGATTGGCGACGGAATTTATAAAGCTGACTTTAAGCGCCAGAAATGCATTCGAAGCATACTTGATGAGTTCGGCGCTTTGAGGACTTGTTCTCAGCATCGGGGCCGGACAGGCGCAAGACCTATGGCCGCGAATGCTGGACGGAGAACGAAAATATTCTCCCGACGTAAGCGGCCGGTAAATTCGCGTGAGTACTTCGAAGGCCCGATCGCTTTCCACGCCAACTACGATGCGGTCCGGGTGAATGAAATCTGTGACGGCGCTGCCTTCACGTAGAAACTCCGGGTTGCAGACGACTTCAAAGTGCTCTCGACGGACCCCGTTACGCAGAAGCATCGCAGTAATCGTGCTGCTGGTGGAAACAGGAACCGTACTCTTCTCCACTAGGATTTTGTAACTGTTAATGGAGCTGGATATTTCCGCCGCGACCTGCTCGATGTAGGACAGGTCTGCTTCCCCATTTTCATTCGGTGGAGTCCCAACAGCGATGAAGATCGCTTCGGACTGGGAAACCGCGTCAGCCAAAGAGGTGGTAAACGCGAGCGCGCCGCCGCGATGCCGCGCTAGAAGTTCCGGAAGAAGGTTCTCATGGATGGGCATGCCGCCTTCGCGGAGCATCCGTATCTTTTCTTCATCCTTATCCACGCAGATGACCGTGTGTCCGATCTCCGCAAAGCAGGCTGCGACAACCAGTCCAACATAGCCGCATGCGACCACGGCAATCCGGACAGGGGTGCTCGTGGGATCGGCGGTGGGTATATCGAACTTTTCGTGGAGCGGCATGGATGCGCCCTCTCATTGTTAGTGGTGGAACCACATCGGCGATGCTTTGGGGTTCATCGCCTGAATCTAAAAGGCGCCGGAACCGCGAAGGATTGCCGGGATCGTCTGGAACAATATCTTCATGTCGAGCCAAATGGACCACCGGTCGATGTAGTCCATGTCCAACTCCATCCACTGATCGAAAGTGATCGTGCTTCTCCCTCTCACTTGCCACAGGCACGTGATCCCCGGTTTGACACTGAAGCGGCGACGATGCCAGTCTTGCGAGAACCCCCTGTAGTCTCGCAGCGGCAGCGGGCGTGGCCCGACCAGGCTCATATCGCCGAGGATGACATTGATCAATTGAGGAAGCTCATCCAGACTGGTCTTGCGCAAAAACCTGCCGAGCCTGGTGACCCTTGGATCGTGTGTGATTTTGAACGCCGGACCGCGAGTTTCGTTCAGGTGCTCGAATTCCCGAAGACGCGCCTCGGCGTCCGATACCATGGTGCGTAGTTTCAGCATCCTGAATGGCCGTTTCCCTTTGCCAACTCTCTCCTGAACGAAGAACACCGGGCCAGGAGACGTGGACTTGATGGCGATCGCAACTAGAACCAGCAACGGAGAAACCCCGACAAGGACGCTCGACGCCACCACCAGATCTACAACCCGCTTTATGGAAGATTCCCACGGGCTTTCGGCTTCGTCCCACAATGTGACCGAACCTGTCATGCCGTCCGATCTCCTGGAAGCATCGCGTAGATCGAACAGACTGCCGGTCACGCGCACAAGTATGCCCTGTTGCTTGCAAAGAGAAGCGATCCAGGCCATTTGGCGATAATAGGAGGCCATTGGCAGGGCGACAATGACCTCATCCAAAGCCAGGCTTCGTAATATATCGGGCACCTGATCGATGCCGCCCAGCAACTGCCGCCGGTAGGACTCGGGCGCCTCTTGGGCAAACCATTTGTCGTCCGCGAACCCTGCGAGCTGGTATCCCCATTCGGGATGTTGCCAGATGTTGTCCACAAACTGTATCGCCCGGTCGTTTGTGCCAAGTACCAGGATGTTTCTCAAGTTGCGGCCATGAAACCGCATCGCGTGGGTTGTGGCGCGTCCTATAGCTCTGCTGAATGTCAGTCCGGCTAGAAGCAGTAAGCCAAAAATGGAAACGATCGCCAGGTCCCAGCTCAAGGGCTGCATCGCACTATGCGGACGGAGACGGCACCAGAACAAAACGCATACAGCCGCCGAGAGGGAAGCTTTGCAGATGTCGCCAAACTCCTGGCTTGCACGCGAGAGCCGATGGGAACGGTATAGGCCGATGGCCGTAAACCAGATATGCCAGGCCAATGCGAGGACCAGGAACGACAGCAGGCGTTCCATCGGGCGATCCACCTCGGCCGTGTGCATCAATTGGAGAAGAGGTCGATGAGACGAGAGCGCGTAGGAGAACATAAGAGATCCAAACCCGATCGCTATGTCACCAACCATCGCAACCTCTTGCACGGCCCTTCGACTGGATGAGGTCACAGATATCTCCGGAAGTGCTGTTCGCAGCAACTCAGCGTCGTTAATTGACGGGATGATCGGACGTCAAAAATCAACGAAAACGTGCCCTCGCCAGACAAATCGGCCGCGAAAGACACATTCCCCTGCATTGACGGAAGTTGCCAAACCCAACAGAAGACAGTCGTGCATTGTTCAGAATTGCAAATGCTTTCCTAACCGTATGTACAGAGCGCAATGCCAGTTGCGGGGCTGGCGCGCTACTGAATCTAACGAGTGGGGCAGGTCCGCACAATAGACAGAACTACCTGAGTAGAACGTCTCATCCCTCCTCTCCGGCCAGGTGCTCGTTGAAGCACTCCTGAGAGAGGTCAAAGATCAACTGAAAAGATTGTTCGCCTTCAGGCAGCGTTTTTGCATCCCATCGCGTTGACGGAATATTCGCGCGGCATTATGATTTGAGTCCCCCCTCCGAAAGTGTTTCCCGATTTTCATTGAGGCCGAGACATTATGTTGACTGCCAGTTTTCCTGCGAAGTGCATATCTCTCGTCATCATCGACACCACTGCCATGGAGTCGGATCTTCTAAAGCATGCCATTGAGAAGCAGCCGGCATATGAGGTTGTCGGCTTTGCAAAGAACACTGAAGAGGCGGTGCGGCTGGTTTCCGACCAGCGCCCCGATGTAGCGATCATCAGCAAGTCCGAGAAGAGGGGCCCATTTGCCGTCCTGGCGCTCCTCGAGGAATTGCAACGGGTCCACGCGGAGACCCGGCCGATCATACTCTCACCGCATTTGTCTCCCGACGAGGCTGCGGCCTACCTTCGAGCGCAGGCACGCGGTGTTGTTTGCGGAGCGGAGATCGGGTTTGCGGCTCTTTGCAAGTGCATCAACTGTGTCTATTCCGGCCAGATATGGGCCGACAGCGAACAACTGGCGTGCTTGATCGAATCGTGTGCGTGGTCCAATGAATTCAGGATCGTAAATTCCGCCGGCGAAGCGATCCTGAGTGCGCGTGAGGAGGAGGTGCTGCATTTACTTGGAGACGGGCTCACGAACAGAGAATTGGCGGCCGCTCTTAAATTGAGCGAACACACGATTAAAAACCACCTGTTCCACATTTTCGACAAGCTTGGGGTTTCCAGCCGGATGGAGGCTTTTCTGTACGCCATGAACCACCGGGAAAGCGCGTGGCGACATCGGAAAAACGCGACGCCGATACCTGCGGTCCCGTCCACACCGAAGCGTGAGGTATACACGCTGCCTAACTTGGAGGGGTGGGTTTCGGCCCCGGTGCAAGCGCCTCGACAGGCACGAAGTTCCGGTATCGCGGAGGAGCCTCGGTATTTGCTCCATTGCGAGACGTCGAATCGGCAACTCACTGCGCCATGCGCGGAATCACTTGAAAAGCGCATGGATGCTCCGGCGGATTCCATATCGCATGCCATCCAGGCTGAGAATCTCCCCTCTCCGCCATTTGAGCAGAGCGATTCGAGATTCCACCGCGAAGCATCCATAACTCTCTCACTGCATCCAGAATGCGATCCCTTTACGCTCAAACTGGGGGTCGCAGGATGCCACATCCTGGTGCCATGGAGTGTCCGTTCCGGAGTTGGCCAGGCTTGAGCAACAGCATATCGAACCGTAGAGTCGCCTTGGGTCCGAGCATCCGCTTCGCAAGACATTTCGCATTGGATAAGAAACCTAATTCGGCAAGGGCGGGTGCGTAGTCCGTTGGATTCTTGATCTGCGCCAGCTTCATCGGTGCCTTCGATTGGCAGATGCAAGCATGCCGAAAAATCAAGCCATCCCGAATGCCCGCTTTCCGCTCGATGAACTGTTCTTATGTGCTTCGAACGTAATTCGCTTCAGATGGTCTGTGATCGACTCCAGGACAAGATAACCCTGTTCTTCCAGCGTCTGAAGCTTCTCGGGAGATAACTGCATCCGGGTCTTTAGAGATAGCTCACCCAGCGTGGAGTTATGCGATGCGACGCATAATTGTTGGCCCATAGTTTGCTCCTCCACCTCGGCGGCATCCGGCGAAAGTGCCGCGTTCGCAAACTGGAAAGAATTTCGGTCCAAGCGGAAACTGAAGTGAACAAGAGTTCACACCATGAATCGAAAGGAATTAGGTTTCGCACCCCAACAGTCAACCCCGTATGAGAAGAAAGTTATATGGCGCTGTTTCAGTGATCGAAGTATATTTCGTCCCATTACGAAGTCGCTCTGCGACGAAAGACTGCGAATCTCGATCTCCGCAGGAAGCTGCAGATTGTAGCCCTGTCTCCTTCCCTAGAGCCTGTCATGAACTTGAGTTGAGAAGCTTGAAAAGTTGAACGAGCATCAGGCAGGCAATGGCCAAGTCATGAAAGCCAGCAAGAGTTGCCGACAGCCGTTCCTAGTTTCCTGCCAAGCGCCGAAAACATGCGTCCCAGGCGAAGCTTTTCCCGATGTCCCATCGGCGGGGCAGCAGAACGAAGCCGCGCCTGGCCTGGGTATGTTCGACCACATCCAACTGGATGCCGTGCGCCGCGGCCGCATCCTGAGCGGTTTCTCCCGTGTACCCCTGATCGACATAGGCCAAGTCCACACGGTTCGCGGTGATTTGCTGCACCTGCTCGACCAAGCGCTGCACTTAGGGCCGGTCCTGTTCGCTGGCCGCGGTCACATGCAGCCCCAGCAAGTACCCCAGCGTGTCCGCCGCCGCATGCACCTTCCATCCCTTGCGCCGTTTGGCCGCGTCGTATCCGCCGCGGTCGCCCGGCTCCGGAGTGGACTGCAAGGTGCGGCTGTCGAGGATCATCGGCGCCGGCTGTGTGCCGCGACCGGGGAACTCGCGCAGCAGCAAGCCCAAGTCTTCCGTCACGCTTCGAAAAATGCGGCCCACATCTCCTACCCGCGAACCAAAGAATCCAAACCCGCTTGTGGGGCACGTGTGTCCCCGGATTTCGGAGGACGTATGCGGATTCAACAATCGATTCGGCGAGGCGCCTTGCTTTGCGTGCCCGGACTGTTTGGCGTCTCCAGTCTACTTGCATTGACGGTTTCGCCAGTGAATCCGACGGTGAGCGAAGGGGCGACCCAGCAGTTCACCGCCAGCGCGGCGGCGACCTGGAAGGCGAGCTGCGGCTCGATCACCAGCAGCGGTTTGTATACAGCGCGCTACGTGCCGGGTCCATGCACCATCACGGCCACGGCCACGGGTGGCAGCGGAGCGACCGGATCGACGACGGCCAATATCGTGTCTCCCATCATCCTGTCGCCGGTCAAGGTGAGCACGCCGCAGGGACAAACCCAGCAGTTCACGGCGAGTATGCCGGTGAACTGGAGCGCCGGTTGCGGAACCATCACATCGGGCGGGCTGTTTACCGCGACCTCCGCGGTGGGGACGCGATGCACCATCCAGGCGTTGGGGATTGGAAACAAGTACAGCGCTTACGCATATGACACGGTAGCAGCGGTCGTTTCATTCTCCATCAGTCCGTTGAACCCGACGCTGAGTGAAGGCGCGACCCAGCAGTTCACGGCCAGCGCGGCGGCAACGTGGGCGGCAAGCTGCGGAACCATCAGCTCGGCTGGACTGTTCACCGCGCCGATGGCGGCCGGTTCCTGCACCATCACGGCGACAGCGACCGACGGCAGCGGCCACGCCGCATCGACGACGGCCACGGTCACCGATCCGCTGACCGTCACTCCGGCGACGGCCTCCACGCCGCAGGGCACGACGCAGCAGTTCACCGCGAATCTCGCCTCCACCTGGGCAGCCAGTTGCGGCAGCATCACGTCGAGCGGACTGTTTACCGCCTCGTCCCCGGTGGGCACCAGCTGCACCATCACGGCCACCGCCACAGGAGGCACAGCTTACAAGGCAACCGCAGTCGATACTGTGGCGGCGGCGACCACACTGACCATCTCGCCCTTGAACCCGACGCTGAGTGAAGGCTCAACCCGGCAGT
>JAJZIF010000038.1 GCA_021810735.1 Acidobacteriota bacterium | reverse complement strand
GCAAAGCTGCAAATCGCAAGTTTTTTCACCGCATACGTTGCCCAGCGCCCGCGGTAAGTCACCAGGAAATAACAGGCCAGTATCAGCCACAGCGTGGAACCGATGGCGAGGTGCCTAATCCCTTTCCTGTGTATCTCGGCCAGCCACAGCGCGGCTCCGCATAACCAGTACAGCAGGATCACCGGCTTGAAATTCTCCCTCCAGCGAAACGCCGCCAGCCCAGCCAGAATCAGCGGCAGCCCATCGACAAACAGGAACGGTGTAACCGTCACCGGGGCCAGCCACGCAAAGATGGGCACTCCCGAAACGCTATGGAACCACGGCGTCCAGTAGACCAGCGTGCCGTCGCCGTAGGGCACTGTATTCACCTTGGAGTAATGCCGCAGCGGCCACAGAAAATTGGCGTAGTAAACGTCGTAGAGCGCGCCCTGGCTCCAGAAGTACAACACCGCTGCTCCACCCGCGAGGCACACGCCACCAACAAAGATGGCCATCGCGGAAAGCGGCATCTCGTGCCGCAGCTTCATCACCACCATCCACAGCAGGATGGCAGCAAGCAGAAGCGCACCCTTCGGCTGCAGCGTCAGGCCGGTGACTGCTGTCAACAGCCCTGCACCAAACCACGCGAGGCGGCTGCGGCGATCGAATCCATAAACCGCGCAATACACTGCCAGAAGCGCAAAGAAGTTGCTGTCCGTGTGGTGACTGGCAAAAGGCCAGCCCCGGCCAAAAAACGTGATCACCACCACCAGCGGCGGCAGCCACCGGTACGCGGGGGCAATGCGCCGCGCCAGCAGGTACATGCACACCGCGGTACCCAGCGAGGTCACAAACAGGCATGCGCGGGCGCCCAGAAAGCCGACCCCAAAAATCCTCATGAACGCCGCGTTCCAGTAAAAGGTTCCCGGCGTCATCACCTCGAAAAAATCGCGGCCAAAAACCTGCCCGTGCAGTACCCGGACCGCGTCGGACTCCAGAAGCCCTGCAGAAAACAGCCACATAAAAGGCAGAATGTAGGCAGCCGCAAAGCAGGTGAACAGCAGCACGTCGCGATAGCTCGCGAACCAGCCGCCACGCATCACAGAAGAGGATTCGGCTCCGCTCTCGTTTCCGCTCGAGCGCTGCACTGTGGGAGTGACGGTACTGCCTGGGGTCATGTCCTTCTCTGTCTCTCGGCGAATCGGGGATGGCTCATTCTTTACCGGCATCTGCTGTCACGCCAACCCGAACCTCAAGCTCATCCGAACGCGACATCTGTCCAGCCGCTACCTGCGACGTCAGAATGACAGGCGTATCAAGGATGACCGCGCGTGGCACAGCTATCTGATGTGTCGGCAGGTTACACGTCTCCGCTACGATATACAGCGGACGGCCCTTGGATTCCTCATACACGCGCGCCACGTAATCCCCAATCGCGCCCAGCGCCAGCAGAATGATCCCGGAAAAAATGCATTCCAGCGCAATCAGCGAAGCCCAGCCGCGCACCAGGTTGGAACCGGTAAAGGCCAGCACCACCACAAAAATCAGGTATGAAAATCCAATCAGGCTCAACAGGCACGCCGCCGCAATGCTCAGGCGCAGCGGAAATGCCGAAAACGAGGAAATCCCCGTCCATGCAAAGCGAATCATGCGCAGCAGCGAGTAGTGGGTCTGCCCTGCCGCGCGCGCCTGCCGCTCATACGGAATCACGATCTCCCTCAGTCCTGACCAGGCAGCAAGGCCGCGCATGTAGCGGTGCTGCTCACGCAGGCTGCGCATCACCTTCACTGCCCTCCGGCTGTAGAGCCGGAAGTCGCCCACCTGCGGCGTCAGTTTCTGGTCCGCCATCCGGGCCATCAACTGGTAGTAAAGGGCCGCGCTCCAGCGCTTGAACGGCGTGTCGCTCTCCCGCAGCACCCGCTGCGGAGATACAAGGTCGTACCCCTGCGCGCAAAGCTCCAGCATGCGCGGCAGCAGCTCGGGAGGATCCTGCAGATCCGCGTCCATCACTACCACGGCGTCTCCGTCCGCAAAGTCCAGCCCCGCCGTGATGGCGGTCTGGTGCCCAAAGTTGCGGCTCAGGCGGATCAGCCGTACCCGCTCGTCTGCGCGGGCGATCTCCTCGATCAGGCTGGCCGTCGCATCCGCGCTTCCATCGTCGACAAAAATCACTTCCCAGCAGGTATCGCGCAGAACATCCCGAAGACGCACAAGCGTGAGGGGAAGAGTCTGCTCCTCATTGAATACCGGGATGACAATCGAGAGCAGCACGGCAGTTCCCATGAGCGCGGCATCCGCGCTGAGCGTATTGTACTCACAATCATCTTGCCATTGAGCAAAACACGATGCCCATGCATTACGACTGCTCAGAAACCAAGATCGCGGGAACCGCAGCCAGCGAAATCAGACCCACCAGCAGGGCGTACTCGATCAGATCCTGACCTTCTTCGCGGTTCAGAACCGTTTGAACCTGCATCCACAGCATTTGGAGCGTCATCATAAAGTACTTTGCTCGCATGTTGAAGTGAGATACTCGTCCACTGATGGAAGCTCTGTTTCTTGCAGCCGTAGCGCAATCGTCCAATTCTGAGGGGAACCGGGAAAAACTTCTCAACTCCCTGGCTGGTACCCGCACACTGCCCTGCAAAGAGCTCTACCGTGTGCCAATAAACCGTGGAAGCAGGGAACTCCAACGCGTCACCAACTTGGTAGACTGGTGCCTGGCTGGGAGTGGCCAGGCGCTGACAGGAGATTCATGAAAAACTCGCCGCTGAGCAAGGCAGGCTGCGCATGCAGCCTGCCTTGCTCATGGGCGAGGATGGAATCGGAGGAAGTTCCGGCGTGGGAACGAAACCCGCGCCGGAACTTCGATCCGGGTTGAGAACCGCGGGTTGATTAAGTAGCAGCAGCAGTGGAGAGCTGGCCGGCAATGGCTTTGTAGATCGTGGTCAGGTCACTGCCGATGGGGCCGATCGCGGCAACAGCAGCCAGCGAAATCAGGCCAACCAGCAAAGCGTACTCGATCAGGTCCTGGCCTTCTTCACGGTTCAGAATCATCTGAAGCTTCAGAGCCAGCATGGAGAGCATATTCATGATTGTTTCCTCGCACTTTGAAGTGAGGTGTCCGTCCGCAAGACGAACCCGTGCTGAATACACTTGCAAATCAGGGGCCATCATGGGGATTTCCGGCAATGCTGAGAAATCAGCAACTTAGGGCGGAGCTATCGGAGGGTGCCATGTTCACCACCGTATACAGATGGAACCGGCGGCGGCATAGCCTGTACACAAGCATGGGGAAATAAGTTGGGAAGCAGAATGATCCCTGAGGATGCAGGAAACAAATGCGACCGTAATCGCCTGTATGGTTGCGGGCCTGCTGCGGCCACCGCGAAGGGCGAAGCGGCCGGCCGCGTCAGGCAGGGATGAGCCGGAAACCCGGCGTAGGGGATCCGGCAGCCCTTGCCAGTCTACCCATTGAAATACGGCGAGAGCGTGCTATGGAGATACTGGTAATAGTTGTAGAGAATGCTTCCAAACGGCTTCAGGGACGCCACCGCGGCCAGCGAGATAAGCCCGAGCAGCAAGGCATACTCAATCAGATCCTGCCCCTCTTCACGCTTGATCGCATGCCAGATTCGATAGACCAGTAAATTCAACTTTGCCTTCATGTCGCCACCCTTCGTTTTGCCGAGCGCACACCTGGATCCATGCGCAGCTGGTATGAATTGAGTAGCAACCCGCATGCCATCCGGAAACCAGTCTGGACCCGTCGTAGCCCAAAATACAACACGATTTTTCGGCTTTCCCCCGCGCATAACCGTCTACTCTGAGCTTATCGGGAACACTGCTGTATATATCTGAGTTATCACTAACCCAACTGAAACCAGATAGATACGTTATCTCCTTGCCTTCCACAGGTAACTGCCCGTTAACTTTCAAATAATCCCTTGAGGGACTCGATCTCAGGAATTCGCCTCTATAGATATACGATCCCCAGCCATGGTCCCTGTCGCCTCCACGGTCCCGGCCGGCAGCTCGATCACCGAGCGCGCGGTAAAGCAAGCCGAAAGCCTGCCCGGTGGTACGCTGGAGCGCACCTTCTTCACCACGCAGTGGCGATCCAGATAGACAAGGTCGATCGCAAAGCGCATTGCGAAAGTATGCACGGATTCACAGGGAAAAATCCATAACCCGCTGCCCGGTGCAAGACCGTCACGGCCCAGCAGCCCTTTGCGGCGTGTATAGGCCGTGTCTGCCACTTCAAGATGCGTCGCCAGATGCTTGCCGCGCGTCTCGTTGTATGCCGTGGCAAGCTTTGGCGCAGGAGGCGTCCTGCGAAAAAGCCCGGCCATCCTTTGCAGGATGGACCGGGCTTTGGCTTCAGTCACAACGTTGTTTTCCATGGATCCCTTAACTATGGAGCTCCACTGCCGGTGCTCATGCCCGTACCACCGCCCATCGAGCCAGACCCCATCGATGTGCTCTGAATGTTCAGCGGCTTCTCCGGTTTCTCAGCCTGCTGCAGCTTCTCCACCGGAATGGTGGCTGGCGCAGGCGCCGTCACTGCCGTGGCAGGCACCGGATTGATTGGCGGCATTCCCTTGGGATTGGGCAGGAATTTATCCGGGAACTTGATCCTCGGCTGCGGCTGACCAGGCTGGATCGGCTTCACAATCTCTGGAGTCACAATGACGATCAGCTCTGTCTGCTGCTTCGTGTCCTGCACCGACTGGAAGAACCGGCCGAGGATCGGAACATCGCCGATAAACGGGATCTTCTCGAAGGTCTTGGTGTCGCGATTGTCCAGCAAGCCACCGATCACAAAGCTCTGCCCGTTTTTCAGTTCCACGTCCGTATCCACATTGCGGACGTCGATGCCCGGCACCTGGAAGCCGTTCAGCGTAACGCCGTTGGCATAATCCAGCGAGCTGACGGATGGGGCCACCTGCAGGTGAATCGTGTTTCGCGGAGTGACGGTTGGCCTGAAGTTCAGTTGCACGCCGTATTGCTGAAACTCAATTGTGACCATCGGCTGTACTCCGGCGCCGGTCGCCTCGACCACAGGAACCGGATATTCGCCGCCGGCCAGGAAGCTGGCCTCTTTGCCGTCCTCAGCCAGCACATTCGGCTGTGCCAGGATTTGCACCACGCCCAGCGTCTGTAGCGCCTGGATGGTGGCGCCGAGATTCAGATCGGGCCGGAAGATGGACAGGTTAAGCCCGTTGCTGACATTCGCCGTAGCCTGGGAGCCACTGAACGTCACCGACGGAGGGCTGAATTGCCCGGTCGTGATGCCCCCAATCGAGTTGGTCGCACCAAGACTATAGAGGTTGAGGCCCAACTGTCTTTCCCTGGTCAGGTCGAGGCTGGCAAACCGCACCTTCAGCAGAATCTGGGGTTTGGACGGCGGTACTTTTACATACAGCAGATTCACAACCTTGCCTGCCGTCGCCGCAATCTCCTGCACCCGGTTGGATTCGTCCAGGTTGTCCACGGTCCCGCTCAGAAATACCGTGCCGTTCGACCCGGAAACTACGATGTGCTGGCCCGGGAACTGGCTGTACAGTTCCTGCCGCACCGAGCGAAGCTTGGCGTCCATGAGCGCTTCACTGGGCCGCACCGTCAGGCTGAAAAACTGCTTCTGCCCGCCTACTTCCCAGATGATGAGGCTGGTCTGGCCCTCTTTTGTGCCGTTGATCATCACTTCCGTCGGCGTGATGCCCTGCGCGACCGCAAAGCCACCGGGACCAACGGAGACGCGGATGATAGGCTGCAGCGTGTCTACCAGCACTGACTTGCCGACCGTGACGGAGAGGTCGTTGGTGACCTGCGTCGTCTTGCCTGATGAGTTCGTGCTGACCGTCTGCGCCATGCAAAGCGAGACACTCAGCAGAACCGTTGCGAGTACGCCCTCGACTGGGAATGATCTTTTCACACTCATCCTCACGGTTGTCCTTTAGAAGAAGCGAACTTTGTATTGCTCTGGCTTGTCCCATTGATCACTTCCATCACAAACGGCGGCGGTGCCGCAGGGCGCCGCACCCTGCCCCCTGTATAAACAGGGCGCTTGGGAATAAGACCGCCTGCGTAGAGATTGGCCAATGCGTAATTCGGAAGCTTGTCGTGCTTGGTGTCCAGCGGGTTCCGAAGCACCAGCTGAATATGGGTCTGCGTTGATGCCAGACTCAGCTTTTCCGCCTGCTTGGGAGTCACCAGCAGATTGACGACCTGAACCTGTTCCGGCTTTCCGTTGGCGTCTTTCTGAATATTCGTACCCGCTGAAAGCACCTTGATGTCCTGAAGCAGCGTGTGCACTTCCGGGTCATTCGACGTGAGGCGTCCTCCCGGAGGATTGCCCGAGATCAGCACGTCCACCGTCTTCCCGGGGGTCACGAAACCAGCCAGACCAACCACATCGTCCACTCGTACGGCGCATGCGCGCATCCCTTTGGGGATAACCGCTGCCAGGCCACCTCCGGCCCCTTTGGCTGCAAGACGGCTGTCCAGAATTGCCTCGCCTTTGTAGATGGGTGAAATCACGCCGCGTCCGACGGCGTCGGACGCTTTCGTAATCGCACCCGGAGGCAGCGCACCGGCAATCTGCGTAGTCCCCAGGTCATGCACCGTGATGATCGTTCCGATGGGCAGATCATTCGCAGCCGCAACAACCGTGGTGGTCTTGACGATCGGGGCTGTCATGCGATTCCCGACAATCCGGACTACAAGGTAACTGCACAACGCGGCAATTACGAATGCAGTGACGAGGATGGTTATAAGTCTACGAGTCATGCGACGACCTTTACGCAGAAATTCAACATTACGGTGGCAATTGTAGTTCCAAATCAGAACCCTGAGAAACTTTCTTTCACCCCCCGTTTCCGGCCGTTTTCCACCTCCCGGTGTGAACGTATGTATACCACTGTCCTTCGCCCTGTATCCGGAAATTGATCGTTACGGTTTCGATTCGTTCCTTACTAGGCTACAGACGCCGATTCGCTTCGGAGGCAAAATTGCTTTGTGGCTGATTAGCCTCGCTGTACACTGCTCACCAGGTTCGCCGGATACAACGCCCATCAACCGCTGGCAGTCTGCCGGCCCCTCTTACCCCCGGAGGTTGGATGTCTTCCCGCATTGTCACCGTATTCTCCGAGCAGAAAATTGCGCAGGCGGGCTCGCCCTCGATGATCGCCTCCGTCGTCGCTCATTTTTTAACTGTGGCGATCCTGTTTGTTCTCGTTAAGCTCGGAGTTCCCCATGTCGTGAATGTCCCGCCGCAGGAACTCTCGATGGTGCGCGTGCTCACCTACAATCCCCCAAATGAAGATGCCCAGGCCGGGAATGACGGCCTCCGCTACCAGAGCCACCATGCCCCTGCGAAGAAGGCGGCCGGGGGAACTCTAGGTCCACAACAGCGGTTGCTCCCATCTCACCCGAAGATGAAAACCGGGCCGCAGACCCTGCTTCAGGCACATCCAAACAAAACTCCGCCGCCAGAGCACGCCATCATTCCCACTGTGCTGCTGACTGCCGCCCACCCAAAGATCACAGAGAAGATCTTTACGTCTGTCCCACACAGGAACCCGGCTGCGCCCAAGCCCACCATGCTCACGCTGCCAAATGCAGAAACCCATGTTGCCGACATCCTCCTCAGCTCCGCGCATTTCACGACAACGCACCTGGTGCTGCCGCCCAGCACGACCGTACCCTACCAGCTACGAAACCCAACAGTGAATGCCCAGATCGTGGAAACAACGTCCCCCTCTCAGCATCCGCCCACGCCGACCCGGCTCTTTGCGCTCTCGGATTTGAGTGCAATGAAGGGCATGATCGCAATCCCCCAGTCACAAAACGAAATCCAGAAAACGGCTGTGAAGGGTTCTGCCATTGCGGGATTGAAAACCCTTACGCCCAGCTCCGGCGTGATGACACGGATGGGCCTGAGTATGCTGCCCTCTAACCTCCCGGACCCCGGCACCACCGGAAAGCAGGCCAGCGCCGATCCGAATGCTTTCGCACTGAGTCGAATCCACGGATCGAGTAGCCGGTCCAACTCGAAAAACACCTCCCTCACTGCGAACAACGGTCTGTCTACACTATCCGGAACCTCCAATGCGCAAAGCCCCAGCAGCAATCGCCTCGGCAATCACATCTCCTTCACACACCTGAGCCGTCCCAGTACTGGACAATTCGGTGCAGTCCTCATGGGAGATTCTCCGGAACAGGACTTTCCAGAAACAGCTGATCTATGGACAGGCAGGAATGCCTACACTGTCTACATCAACGTGGGTACGCCCACAAGCTGGATACTCCAGTACTCGCTGCCCAAAGCCGCCACTCCCGCGCAACTCCGGGGAACGCTCAGCGCTCCATTCCCGTATGACATGCTGCGACCCAATTTTGCTTCCTCTGAGCTGAACGCCGATGACCTGCTCATTCACGGCTTCATCAATACCGAGGGCAAATTGGTCGATCTGACCGTGGAATTCCCGCCAGGCTTCAGCCTGGCCCAGCGCATCCTGAAGGCCTTAGCGCAATGGCAATTCCGTCCGGCCACGTTGAACGGGGCAGCCGCCAGGGTGGAAATCCTGCTGATTATTCCCAACCCCCCGAATTAGCCTCAACAGTGGTCACGCATAGGACTTGGTTCACGGGGCGGCAGAGACCAGATAAGCGACCCGGCAGCGCGGGGCTGCGGTTAAGAGCCAAGGACGGTACCTGGAGTTTTGGCGATAGCTCTGCCCCTGGGAATCTCTAGCTTCCACTGCCCGGAAGCGTGTCCAGCTAGGATTAGCTGCTGAGTCAACTGGCGTGACTGCTGTGAGTCACGTCCTGCTTCACGCTCTTGGGAGGCATAGTGAGATTACCATTGGACCCGGCCTGCGATGGTTTCGACAGTTCCGGGAATGGGAGGAGCGGGGATTCAGAAAGAGAAAACCCGTTCAGGTCAGAAACCAGCTCATCAAAAAAGCGGTTCAGATCCCTGCGGCTCGCCAGACGCCCGACATCCGCCAGACCTTCTCCGGCAAACCCCTCCGCAAGCATGAACGCCATACCTACACCATCATCTCCGGTGCGCACCACCCGGCACTGGATCGTGATGGTCTGATCGGGCATGATCGGATCAAGATTCCTCTTTTGCAAAGTCACCCGCAGCAGGGTGCGCGGGTGCCAGCGATCAGCGGTTCGAAGAAATAGACCGGTACGGCTGATATCTGGTACGGCGTGTGGTATCGGAATACCGCCGTCCCAATAGAAAGCCATCACTGCCGGGTAGGCATGTCGTGCGGCCCGGCGTCTGTCGCGGGCTGCAAAGACGCGTGCGAGCCATTTCATCGGTGCCTGCATCGTACGCCTTTCAACATTGGTTCCGTCCGCGGTGGGCGCATCGGCGATCGGTTCTACGCCCTCCAGAATAGCGCCGATTTCTTCAATTGTGCCAATTAAAATTTGATCCCCCATTTGCGTCTGAGAACCAAAAATCGTATGCACCGGCAAGAGCAATACACTGTCAAATGCGTGTGGATCCGGATCCCCTGGCACCCCGAGCACCCCTTCCTTCAAACCCACTACACAAAGCTTGGTGTCCAGATAGATCCGGTCGCAGGGCCCGCTGCACGCCGCATCCCGCCGCCGCTTCGCGCTGGAAATCCACACCCCTTCGTTGGTTTTCAGTTCGCGTTGGGACAGGGCAGTCCAGAAGGATCCCCCCGCCTGGTCGGCAACCGAAACTCCCAGGCTCAGGAATGCTTCGCGCGTCTTGTTGTAAGCATAGTAGTGTTTCCGTTCCATGCCCATTTTCATCCGGTTAAATTGGGTCCTGCTCCCCGTTTCCAGAGATAACAGCTTGCATTGAACCTGGTCTTACTTTCCCCTGATGGGGGCAGAAGGGTACAGTCAGGCATCCGCACTTTCAGAAGTGCACATCTGCCGCAGGGGCCACATCGTTGGTCCTTCGTGCGTTCGTTTTTTGGGGCTTTCGGACTTCGTGCAATACAGTTCTGGCAGTTGCTCTTAGCGAGCCTTCATCTTGCGGCGCTGGATGATGATGAAAAGCAGAACCACCGCCACCACACCGGCGACAATGCGAATGATTGAGGTTGAATCCATATTATTTTTTTCCTTTCTTCTGTTTACCCGTGATGTAGAAGTGTTGGCATTACCTTGGCAATTGCCAGCAGCGCTGGACCCAGCGTCACAAGCAGAATCGATGGGAAGATGAACAGCACGAGTGGGAACACGAGTTTCACGCTCGTTTTTGCCGCCTGCTCTTCCAGCATCTGCTTACGCTTGAGACGCAATGTTTCCGAGTGTACACGCAGAGTCTTAGCAATACTAGTTCCAAACTGCTCTGCCTGAATGATCGTGGTGACCAGGTGCCGTACGCTGTCGACTCCGGTTCGCTCTGCCAGATGACGCCAGGCATCTCCCCTGACGGATCCAGCCGCCTGCTCCAGCACCACCAGATTGAGCTCGTCGCTCAATTCCGGATGAGCCACGCCCAGCTCTTTTGAAGTACGTGCCAGGGCCTGATCCAGGCTAAGACCGGCTTCCACGCAAATCACCAGCAGGTCCAGCGCATCCGGAAGCCCCTTCTTGATTTTCTTCTGCCTGATATGAATGAGCCGCTGCAGCGCGTAATCCGGAAGCAGGTACCCCACACCACCTGCAATGATGTAAGGGAAAAGATTCGAAGTATGCCAAGCAAAGAGGATCAGCAGCACCAGGAAGACGGGAAAGACCACCTTAATCCCATACATCAGATTGACCGCATTGCTTTCCCGGTATCCGGCCCGGATCAGGCTCTGCCGCATACTGGTTGTTTCTTGCTTCCCTTGCGGCACGCTCGTGCCAACGCGCTCCAGCAAGCTAGTAAACGCGGACTGCTGCGGCGCACCGCGGGTCAGATCCAGTTCCATCCCCTGCGGACTGCCGGCCACGACATCCTCAACGCGCCTCGTCATGGGATTGCGCGTCGAAAACGCGAACCCGATCACCGCAACTACTGCAAACAGCACTACGAAAACAAGAATCGCCAAGCCCATGTCCGTGTTATACCTCCACGTTCACGATGTTGCGGATAATCACTGCGCCAATCAGAATCATGACAATACCGGCGTAAATCAGCTTTCGTCCAATCGGTACTATCCAGAGGATGGAGATCTCTTTCGGGTCGATCAGGAACATCAGGACTGCGATCACAAGCGGAAGAAAAGTCAGAATCCATCCCGTCAGCCGTCCCTGCGCAGTATGCGTCCGTACCTGTCGCTGCAGAGCGAATCGCTCTCGGATCAAATGAGCGGTGTTCTCCAGAATCTCGGCAAGATTGCCGCCCGTCTCACGCTGAATCGTCATGGCCGTGGTGACCATTTTCAGATCCGGAAGCGGCATGCGCGTGATGAGATTATCGAGCGTCGTGGTAAAGTCCAGCCCGTAATTCTGCTCCTCAAAACAGATACGAAACTCGCCCGCCAGAGGATCGGCACACTCTTTCGAAACCATACTCAGCGTGGAATTCATCGAGTGTCCTACCCGGAGAGCGCTCACCATCAGGTCAAGCGCTTCAGGCAGGTCGGCCTCAAACTTCTTGAAGCGGATCTTGCGCTTCTGAAATACGTAGACCCACGGAAGAAATCCAAGCAGCAGACCCGCGCCCAACGCTGCCAGAAATTGCCCAGTGATCAATTGAATCAGGTAGAGAGGCACCAGAAAACATGCTCCCGTCAGCAGCAGCAGCAGCGACGCCGTCCAGCGAACATTCGCCTGATACAGCAGGAGCCGAAGCCGGGGCACAATTTCGAATCTCAACAGGATACGGTTCAGCCAGGGGATCGAACTCAGCTCTTCCGTCTTGCGCAGATCGGCAACATCAATCTCATCTTCCTGGTTCCGCCGAGCCTGTAGCAGCACCGATTGCAGCACACGGATACGCTCTTTCGACAGCCGCGCGGATGACCCGCCCCCCGCTGCCATGAGCAGTATCACAATGGACGCTACGCCGAGAAAGACAATGACGATCAGTTCAATCATAGGAAACGCTACCTACTTCACTTCCACGACTTCCTCGAAGATGCTCGGCGAGAGGAACAAACCTGCTACGCGGAGCTTATCAAGGAATCGCGGACGAATACGCGTCGGCTCGAAGATGCCGACGACTTTGCCATCTGCACCAATCCCCTTGCGGCGAAACACGAAGATTTCCTGCATGCTGATCATGTTCTCTTCCATACCGGTAATCTCCGAAACACTCATCACCTTCCGCGTTCCGTCGCTCAACCGTGATACTTGCACGACAATGCCCACTGCGGCAGCCATCTGCTGGCGCACACTCTTTTCCGGCAGATTCATGTTCGTCATAGCCACCATCGACTCGAAACGGCTCAGGGCATCGCGGGGCGAGTTGGCGTGAATCGTGGTCATCGAGCCTTCATGGCCGGTGTTCATCGCCTGCAACATGTCAAACGCCTCTTCGCCGCGCAATTCGCCGATGATGATCCGGTCCGGACGCATACGAAGGCTGTTAATCAACAGTTGCCGTTGCCGAATGGCGCCCTGCCCTTCCACGTTCGGAGGACGCGTTTCCAGTCTCACGAGGTTTTCCACCTGCAGCCGGAGTTCGGCCGCGTCCTCAATCGTCACAATGCGCTCATGCCGAGGAATATATTGCGACAGCAGGTTGAGGAATGTCGTCTTGCCGGCGCCCGTGCCTCCGGATATCAGCACGCTGATGCGCGCCTTCACCGCCGCGCTCAGCATTTCCAGCATTCCCGGCGAAACCGTCTTCAGCTGGACCAGCCGCTGTGCATCCAGCGGCGCCGTGCCGAATCGGCGGATCGATACCGCGGGACCATCCAGCGCCAGCGGTGGAATAATCGCGTTCACACGGGAGCCGTCCGGCAAGCGGGCGTCCACCATCGGAGACGATTCGTCAATCCGGCGCCCCACCCGGGAAACAATCCGGTCAATGATCTGCATCAGGTGACGATTGTCCCGGAATGAAGCGTTGGCACGCGACAGAATGCCAGCCTTCTCAATAAATACGTTGTCTTTTCCGTTAACGAGAATATCCGAGATCTGCTCGTCGGCAAGAAGCGGCTCCAGAGGTCCCAAACCAAAGACATCGTCCAGCAGCTCTACGCGGATCTTCTCCTGCTCGCTGAAGCTGAGCGGCACTTTCTTGCTCAGGATGATCTCGTTCACCATGGTGGAGACAGCCTGCCGCGCCTGCCCGGAATCGACCCTTGACAGCTTCTCCAGGTCAAGCTGAGCAATCAGTGACCGGTGAATTTCGGATTTAAGCGTCTCAAAACTAGAGTTTTCCACGGGGAATTCGTCCTATTACTTTGTCTGTTTCGAGAAAAGTCTCAGAATACCGGCTTTCTGTGATCCCTGGGCCGTGCCGCTGAGACCTGCTGCGTCTTCTACCATCTGGTGAATCACCTTGGAAATCGGCGACTTCGTCAACGCGACCGAATTCTTCATGCTGATTGAGTCGCGCACCGCGATGTAGTCCCCCGGGATCTTCCACTGGGGCTCCATCGTCAGAGCCTTTTTGATACTTTCGTCATCGATTCCGGCCGAACGCGGGTTATAACGGTTGAGCACCACCTCGGGCCGTCGCGTTCCTACGGGGAAAAACTCCGAGATAATGCGGTTCGAGTTTCGCAGTTCCGTCACGCTTACCTGCGTCACCAGGTAACTGATCGTTGCCTCGCGAAACAGAGTCCGTGAAAGGGGATCCAGCGTGCTCCCCATATCGAGCACGACATAATCATAGGCCTGCCTCGCCACCGCGATCAGCCTCGTGCGCGCATCCTCTGAGGAATCAATTCCAATATACCGGTCCGGGGCGGCCAGCACATCCAGGCCAGAACTGTGCTTCGACAACAGGCTGGACAGGAAATTCGAGTCGAGCCGTTCAGCGTTCTGCAGCGCATTCAGCGTCGAGTACATCGAGGAAACGCCCAGCAGAATCGAAGCGTCGCCCAGCGGAAGGCTGAAGTCCACAAACAGGCACCGCTGACTCTTCGCCGCAGCCATTTGCGCAAGCACAACCGCGAAATTGCAGGCGACCGTGGTGGCGCCGGACCCACCCTTCACGCTCGCAAAGACAAACATTTTCCCCTGGCTGGCCTTCGCCGGCCGGTCTGCCGGACGCCGCGCAAATGCACGCATCATGGCCGGCTCGAGCGCAGCCTGCTCCACAGGCAACCGCAGGAATTCTCGTGCCCCGGCACGCATGCACTGCACCAGCAAATCCGAGTCGGTCGACTCGGAAAACACCATGACCGTGGCGTTGCTCCGGGAGCAGATCGTCTCCAGCAGGTACAGCGCATGGGAAGGATTCCCATCGAGATCGATCATGATCACGTCATAATCTTCGCGCAGTAGATTCTCAAGAAAATCACCTTCCGGATACGCGGGGCATTCCTTCACATTTTGCGGCGGCAGAGCATTCATGGCCGCGGCGATTTCTCTGCGCCGGTCTTCCTCCGGCGACATGATGACGATGGACAAAGCGTGGGCCCTCAACGTCTGGGGGGCATGACCTCCGGACGGCTTCCCAGCCTGCGTCTTACCGGCCAGCAACATATCCAGGGCAGACAGACCTTCTTGCGACATTCTCTCTCTCCTGCGCTATTTTGCGTGGGCAAGAAACGACAGCAGCACGCCTGTCGCGATTGCCGGCACGTATGGCATTTTCCTGGCAGCCGGGTTGGCCAGGTTCAGATCCGAATGCGGCTTGACGCCGCCCTTCCACGACCCAACCAGCGCTCCAGTATTGCCAAATAACTCTCCTGCAAACCCCTTCGAAACTGACCACACTATCGCCATTACGCCGCCGGCCAGAAACGTCAGAATCATTGCAATCAACAATTGCGAGGGGCCAATCCAGGCACCGATGGCTGCCATCAGCTTCACGTCGCCCATGCCCATCCCCCCTAACCAATTCAGAAAGCCAAACACAACGGCCGCAAGCCCCCAGCCGTAAAAACTCTCCAGCAACCCATGCCCGCCCGCTACCACAATGGAAATGATCGGCCCGGCAACCATAAACGGCAAAACCAGCCAATTTGGGACCCTGCGGCTCCGAATATCTGTAAACGTGGCAATTGCCACCACAATCAGCGTCGGCCACCACGCTACCGAATGCATCACCACCGTCTCACATCCCTTGCACAGCAAACATCAAATATGGA
>JAJZIF010000037.1 GCA_021810735.1 Acidobacteriota bacterium | reverse complement strand
CTCAGACGATTGCAGACGCAGGCTTGCCCGAACCGGAGAGTGGGGAATTACTACTCGCTGCGTTTCATGACTCGGAGGGCCCAAGCGAGCATTTCTATTCGAAAAATGGCGAATAGAAGCAGGCAGAAGATGGGCACGCGGACGAGCCAGGATGGAGTGGCCTCCAGAGCCGGCAGCTTGTGCAGGGCAAGCACTACGACGACCATGGGAGCCAAGAAGAGAATCCAAAGGCGTTGCGCACGCTGCCACAGGAAGCGGCCAGCTTCAGGAGAACTCAGGATGGACACGAGTTCGTGGGCGGCCGAATCGTTTTGATCCAGATTCTGAAGACCTTGCCTTGTGAAGAGGACGGTCTGATATGGGTTCAGAGGGAACAGAACATACCAGACAGCAAAGGCGATGGGGGCCAGAACCGCGGTGAGCAACGAAGGCCATTCCGTCTGGTGGGGTTGGCCGATAATTGTCGCGAAAAGAGTGAGAAACGCGAGGGCGAACAGCGTGACTTCAACGATTGTTCTGTTGTTTTTCTCGAGCACGAGAAGCCAGAGTTGGGGGAATTTGCCTTGCAACGTACGCGGCAGGAACGCGTATCTGATCTCATCCTTCTGGTCTGGAGTGGCTGCCCCGTGACCCAGAGGGGAGTTCAGATTGTCAGGGGGACCTGTGTGGATGACATCTGGGCCGTTGCTGTTCATGTGGAGCTAACCTCCCTTGCTACCTGCGGGCCGGTGTCCGGCGGGGGGATTCCCGCGCGCAGCTTGCCGGAGCGTGCGGGGGGATCACCGGTTCGCAAGATTGCGGAGAATGTAGCACATTCCAACTACAAGAAGATAGGGAGTTATGAGGGGTATTAACTGGTTGGGAAATGGGAAAAATTACAGGAAAACAGGGAAAAATTTACGTTACTTCGAGGGCTCGGCTTTCTCCGGAAATCCCATCTGGGTAATCCATAAGATGTCCACTTGATATCAAAGTAAGTGTGACTTAGTAGCTTAATATCTGCGAAATGTAGCATTACTGCGGCGGATTACTGTTGCGGATTTTGCTTGTTCTGATTGCCTTTAGGGCTTTTCCCGTGCAGGCCGAAGAGACGGGACCAGAAACCACGCTTCTTTTTCGGCTTTGGTTGCTGAGCCGGCTGAGGCTGGGCCGGCTGAGGCGCCGGCACGGTGACCGTGTTTTGCTGGACGGTATTTTCTGGTGGCTGGGTCGGCGACTGCTGAGGTTGCGAGGGCTGCTTTTTCCCGACGCCAAAGATGCGCTGGAAAAGGTTGGGCTGGTTGAGGTTCTTGTGATCACAAGTTTCGGTGGGCTGGGTACCGTCGAGGAACCACGCGGTGTAATCGTCGGGGCAATCGGGTGTGGCGATGAGGTTGGTGGTCTTGTCGAGGGATTCCTCGATAACGCCCTGGGGTGGAGTGAAGGGCTCCATGTCAGAGTACTGAGGGAGTTTCTGGGCGCGCTTCATGAAGTCAGCCCAGATAGGCAGGGCGGCAAGTGCGCCTTCGATGTGGAGGTCTGAGTAATTGTCGTTGCCGACCCATACGACACAGAGGAGATTGCTGGTGAAGCCGGCAAACCATGAGTCGTTTTCTGTGCCGGTTTTGCCGGCGGCGGGGGCGGTGAAGCCGAATTCGCTGCGGATGCCAGCGCCCGTGCCGTGGTGGGAGTCCACGACGGCTTCCATCATGGCGGCGGTGAGAAAGGCGACGCGAGGATCAAGAAGCTGGGCGCTCTGGGGCTGGTAGTTGGCGATGACGTCGCCGTTGGGGGCGCGTACGGAGGCGAGCAGCCAGGGGGTGATTTTGAGACCGCTGTTGTCGAACATGGTGTAGGCGCCGGCGAGTTCGATGGGGGTGGCATCGTAGGTGCCGATGGCGACAGATGGAGTGGGTTGGGCGTTGACGATGCCTGCCTGATGCGCGAGCTGGACGACGTTGTTGAGTCCGGCCATTTCCGCCAGGGAGATGGTGGCGTTGTTGAGCGAGCGGGCCAGTGCGGTGCGGGCGGTAACGACGCCGAAGTATTTGTTTTCGAAGTCGTGGGGCGAGTAAGTCTGCCCGTCGGGCATGGTGAAAGTGGTGGGCTCGTCATTGAGCATGGTGACGGGGGAGAACATGGCGGTGACGCCCTGGAAGTTGGTCAGGGGCGTGCCAGCAAGCGCAGTGTTGAAGGCCGAGGCAATGACGATGGGCTTGAAGGTCGAGCCGGTGGGGCGCTCGGCGAGGGCGTGATTGAGCTGGCTCTTAGCGTAGTCCTGGCCGCCGACGAGGGCGAGCACCTGACCGGTGTGCGGGTTGAGCGCTACAAGCGCGACTTGGGGCAGGATGAGGGGCTTGATGGGCAGGTGGTGGTATTTCTCGTAGCGGACGATGCGGTCATGGCGTGCCTTGATGAACTTGTCGACCTGATCCATGCCCTGGGCGACGGCGGTGGTGGCGGCCTGCTGCAACTGGGGATCGAGGGAAGTGTAGATACGGAGGCCCTCGTCGTTATAGGCGTTGTTGCCGAGGCGCTGGGCAAGCTGGTGGCGGACCATGTCCACGAAGTAGGGCGCTTCGCCGGCGTCGACGGCCTGGGCTATGAGGTGGATGGGCTTCGCCTTGGCCTGTTCTGCCTGCTGCTTGGTGATGGCGCCGGTTTGGACCATAGCGTCAAGAACCATATTGCGGCGCACCGTGGCGCGGTGCGGATGGATCGTGGGGCTAAAGTAGGTTGGGCCCTGGATGAGACCGGCGAGCAGGGCGGACTCGTCGAGGTTGAGCTGACCAACGTCTTTGCCAAAGAAGGCGTGAGCGGCTTCTCCGAAGCCGTTGACGGCGAAGCTGCCGCGCTCACCGAGCGGAACTTCGTTGGCATAGAACTGGAAGATCTGCTTCTTGGAGAGCTTATGCTCCAGTTGCAGCGTGACGATGACTTGCAGGAACTTGCGGCGCCAAGTACGGGCGGGGGTGAGGAAGAACATCTTGGCCACCTGCATGTCGATGGTGGAAGCGCCTTCGAGATAGTGGTGGCCGGGGGTGATGTCATTGAGAGCCGAGCGGAGGATGCCGGTGTAGGAGAGCGCTCCGTGGTGGAAGAAGCGGCGATCTTCAATGGCGATGACGGCGTCGACCAGATTTTGGGGCAGCTCGTTGTAGGTGATGAGGCGGCGCTTGACGCGATTGGCGTCCGAGAGGCCGGTGATGAGGAGCGGCTCGAGCTGATATGCAGCCAACTGCTGGCCGTTCTGGCCCATAATCTGAGAGACCTGGCCGTTGCCAAAGGTGATGGTGGCCGAGTCCGGGGCATGATAGGAGAGCGGGCCGGGATAGACGGTGACGGAGTTGGAAGTGACTGAGTAGGTGCCCATCTGTGAGACGGGAGTGGCGCCCTGCTCGGTATAGCCGGCCTGGGTGAGCTGATTGACGACGAAGCCTGGATCGATGGTCTGGCCAGGGCGGACCTCAAACGGGGCGGCGTAGATCTTGGCCGTGTTGGCGAAGAGCGGTTGGGAGAGGCGGGCGTCGACGATGCGCTGGTACTTGTAGTAGTAGAAGGCGAAGATTGCACCGAAGGCGATGACTCCGGCGGCGACGAGCATAATCGCAACGGCGAGGAACTTATGCTTCGCGACACCACGTACGGGGCGCTTAACCTTAACCTTTACTGCCAATCCACTACCCTGCCTTTTTGGTGCTTATGGAGTGATGACGCCTGAGCGGGCGTTCGTGCTCAGGCGAGGAGAGCCGCGAACGCCGCGGCGGCGTCTGCCAGAGGCAGTTCCTGTGTCGATAGGCTGGAGCGGGTGACAAGTTCGACCTTGCCCTCAGCCGTTTTTTTGCCAACGGTGAAGCGGTAGGGGATACCGATGAGATCCGCATCCTTGAACTTTACGCCGGCACGCTCGTCGCGGTCGTCAAGGAGAACATCGAAGCCCAAGGCTTCGAGCTGCGAGGCGAGTTTTTCGCCGGCGGCGCGGAGGCTTTCATCGGAGATGTTGGTGATGGTGACGACCACATCG
The DNA here is from genome assembly GCA_021810735.1 of Acidobacteriota bacterium. The sequence continues at coordinate 11,188 of JAJZIF010000037.1, read as the reverse complement.
AAGGGCGCGATGGTGCGTGGCAGCCAGAAGCCGTTAGTGTCGTTGTTCTGCTCGATGGAGGCGGTGAGGATGCGCTCAATGCCGATGCCGTAGCTACCCATGATGGGGGTGACTTCCTTACCGTTGGCGTCGAGGACGCTCGCACCCATGGACTTGGCATATTTATAGCCGAGCTTGAAGATGTGGCCGATTTCTACGGCTTTAGCGACCTTGAGGGGCTGCCCACATTGGGGGCAGCCTTCACCTTCGACGACGTCGCGGATGTCGGCGGCGAGGGTCCAGGTAAAGTCGCGGCCGGGTGTGACGTTGCGGAAGTGGTAGTCGATCTGGTTGGCTCCGCAGACGAGATTCTTGCGACCTTCAAGGCCGTGGTCGAGGATGACGACTATCTCGCCGTCCTTATTTTTTCCGCTGCTGAAGGCCGGTAATTCACTGCCCGGGTTCTGGACTTCCTTTGGCTTCAATCCAATCGGACCCAGATAGCCTGCCAGACCGTGCATGTATTTTTCCAATTCTTCGGTCACCATGGGGCGAACTTCACTTGCGCCAATGCTGGTTAAGAGCTTCGTCTCATTAACAAAGTGGTCCCCGCGCAGGAAGGCAGCCACCGGTTCCCAGATTTCCACGCCATCGTTCGAATAGCCGCGTTTAGCCATATATGCGACGCACTTGATGTCAGAGGCCGGGGAGATTTGGAAGAACTCGGCGACGTCGGAGATGGCGGCGGTATTGGGTGTGTGGACGAGCTCGGGTTTGCCATCGCCGGTGGGGGCCATCTCTTCGACGGGGGCGAGGCGCGAGGTGGCTTTTTCCATGTTGGCGGCGTAGTGGCACTGGGCGCAGCTGGCGATGAGATCTTCGCCGGCGTCGGTGTAGACCATGAATTCCTGCGACTGGGAGCCGCCCATGGCTCCGGAGTGGGCTTCAACCGCGACGAAATCGAGGCCGCAGCGGGTGAAGATCGCGCGGTAGGCGGTGTCGTGGAGATCGTAGCTTTTGTCGAGGCCGGCGGCGTCGATGTCGAAGGAGTAGCTGTCCTTCATGATGAACTGGCGGACGCGCAGGAGGCCGGATTTGGGACGGGGTTCGTCGCGGAATTTGGTCTGGATCTGGTACCAGATTTGGGGGACCTGTTTGTAGCTGCGGAGCTCCTTGCGGGCGATGTCGGTCATGACCTCTTCGTGGGTCATGCCGAGGCAGAGCCATGCGCCTTTGCGGTCCTGGAGACGGAACATGTTCTGGCCCATGGCAGTCCAGCGGCCGCTTTGCTCCCAGATTTCAGAAGGATGAATGGCGGGAAGCAGGAATTCCTGGCCGATTTTGTCCATTTCTTCGCGGACGATGGCGATGATTTTGTTGATGGATCGCTGTCCCATGAAGAGATAGGAGTAGATGCCGGCGCCAAGCTGGCGGATGTAGCCGGAGCGGAGCAGAAACTTGTGGCTGGCGACTTCGGCGTCAGACGGGGCTTCGCGGAGGGTGGGGACAAAAAGCCGGGACCAGTAGTGCATGCGAGCGAGTTTACCTTTTGGAGCCGCAGCCGGTGGCGCGGGTGGAATTCATCCGAGGATGTTTCATTTTAACTGCTGCAGCGGCGCTGAATGGGGTGAAGGGATTGTGGCGGTTGCGCAGGGTGATTCCGGGGAAGAGGATGCGAAAGGTGGGAAATGGATGAACTTGCAGGGAGTTGCAGCAAGGAGAATCGTCGGCGGACTCGGCCAACGATCCCCGTAAGTAGCGGAATCAATGGGAGCTGCAGGCGCCGGTACCTTCTGGGGCAGCTGGGTCGTGCGTTCCCGGAGCGTTGGGCCAATCGGGCTGCTCCATGACGATTTTTGCTGCATCTTCAAGTGAGATGTTGGGCGGGGCGGGCCTGAAATCAGTATCGTAGTCGTCCTCATTCTGGCTGATGGTCTTGAAGAAGAGGATGTGGCCATTGATGTGGACCCGGGTTTCGACAATTTCCCAGACGTAAGGCTCCAGTTCCTTGCGGACGACACAGAAGGTGCCACCCTGGTTCATGTGCCCGAGTAAGCCCCAAAAAAAATTGACGTTATGGATGAGCCTGCCCTTAAAGACGACGATGCGATTCTGTTCGCGATCGAGGACCATTTCTCCGGCCATGGCGGCAAAGACGCGGTCTTCCATGGTGGGCGGATTGAAGTCTGGGTTGGGCTTGTAGCTGAGGGTGACCTCCCTGGGGGTTACATTGGTGACGCTCCAGAGGAACGCGTCGGGGATCATCTTCAGCAACTGCTCGGTTTGCTGAGCGTCGTTCCGGCTGCTCTGGCGCTGTTTTTGCTGGAGGGCCGGACTATTCACGAAGTTGTCAATCTTGGCGCTTTGCTGCTGTATCGGAACTGCTTGGCCGTTGAGTTGGGTAATTCGGTTGAGCGAGCCGTGGGACGTGGTCTGGATGACGATGGTGTACTTGTTCTTCTGGGGTTGAATGTCATGATCGTGGAAGATAAAAACCGAATGGTCGTTGTTCGCGGCGGCTATCTCGGTTTTGACCGCGGTCCAGACCATGTCAGTGACTTGCTGCTGAGTGAAGCCCTGATTCGAGTTCTGGGCAAAGGCCGCTACGGGAGCCAGGGAAAGTGTTGCGATCAGGAAGCTGGAAAGTATGTTCGTTGGTTTCATCATTCAATATGCCGGTTCTTACAAGTGCTTCTATTTCTTAGGATGCCGATTGGCAAGGGGGGACGTCAAAACGGAGCACGTAGATGCTAATCCCTTGACGACGTGGATGAAAACAAGAATCGGAGGGGTGATTTGCGAAATGACATGAGAGGCGTTCCCGTTACACTGGTGCCATGACGATGGGTTCGACGACGAAGCTGCGTGTGCGGTATGCGGAAACCGACCAGATGGGTGTGGTGTATTACTCCAACTATTTTGTGTGGTGCGAGATTGGCAGGGTCGAATTCCTGCGGCAGCTGGGATTTGATTACAAGATGATGGAGGCCGAGGATGGCTGCATGCTACCAGTAGTGGAAGCTAGCTGCCGGTACAAGGCCCCCGCGCGGTATGACGATGAGGTGGTCATCGAGACGCGCGTGACCGGGCTGCGACAGAGCGTGATCAAGTTTGCGTACCGGATGCTGCGGGCAGCGACGGGGGAGTTGCTGGCCGAAGCCGAGACGGTGCATGTGGTGGTAAACATGCAGATGCAGAAGCAGTCGATGCCGGCGCGGTACACCGATGCGATACGAGCGACGATGCATGAGTCATCGCCAGAAGGCGTGCTGGGCTAGCATTTTCTAGCGAGGGGTCGCGGGATGGTTTGTGGCGCCCCAGTAGTCGTCAGGGAGGTTGACGACAATGGGATTTGGCGTGCTGCGGACGACAATCCAGCGGAAGGGCTCAGTGGCAGAGGGGTTGATTTCCATGTGTGGAAGCCAGGCCGGAACGTGAAGGAAGTCGCCTGCACGGGCGATCCCCTCAAATTCTCCGCGCTCTCCCCATTTCACGAGTGATTCTCCGGACAGCACATAGACGATGGTGTCCTGCTCGCCGTGGTGGTGGATGCCGGTGCGGGCTGCCGGTTCGACGAGGAATGTGCCACCCCACAACTGTGAAGAGGCGCCTACCTCAGCCGAGATGGCGGCCTGGCGGTGGGAACCGGGTGTTTGCCTGGTGCCGGGGTCGAATTGATCGGGATGGACGATCTGAATCGATGTGGGATTGCGTTCTGCCATAGATTTTAAAGATGAATCCGTGAGGCCTGAGGTGCCAGCTATTGGGGCCCAAAGATGTTTCCCAAGGCTTTCTGCAAGGGATTTTTCTTTTGCGGTGTCTTCTGGGTAGTTTGTTGCTGGGTGTTTCCGCCGAACATCTGGCCAAGATCAGGCGTAAAGATGGGGTGCGAGGTGGTGCCGCGAATGGCGACGGGGACGCCGTTCTTCATGGATTGGCCGATGCTGGCGCCGAATGCGCCGGGGAGCATGGATGCCGCGCGCTGGGCCAAGCCGCCAAGGCCGGAACTGGCGAGCTTGATCTTCAATTGATACTTGAGGGCGTTGGACGGGCTGATGGAGCCGTTGCCGGTGGCCGTGCCGAGGCCGCTGACGATTGCGGTGAGGTTCCTGGTCTGGATACCTTTGGGGCCATAGGTGAGGTTCGTGCTCAGTAGCTGGATGGTGGTATCCGAGCCGGTGTTGGCACCGGTGAGGGCGCTGATAGTGGAGAGTTTCTGACCAAGGTTGAAACCGGCGAGGCGAGTGTTAGAAATCTGAACTGGGCCAGCAATGACAGGGGTTGCGGCTGAGCCCGTGATGTTGAATGCGGTGGTGAGTGTACCGCCTTGAAGCTTCGAGCCGGGCGGCAGTTGGATGCCAAGTGACGGCAGGAATGCAACGAGGGAGTCAATGGGCATGCTCCGGCCGGTGGCGTGGAGGTCGAGGACGGTGGTGGCGCCCTGCGTCTGGTAAGTGCCCTTGATGGATATTGCGGCTTTGCCGATGGTGAGGTCAGCTTTTTGGATCGTGCCGGAGAGGGACTGGAGATTTTGCGCGACGGTAAAGCCGATGTCGACGGGCTGGGAGGAAGGCGTACCGTCTTTCGCCAGCTTGAGTTTTGTTACGTGCAGGGTTCCGTTCAGATTGGCCGTCTGGCCGTTCGAGACAATGTTGGCGTCGAGGTTAGCGATGCCGGAGATGCCCTGGCTGGAGGCGAGGAATTCCTTGGCGAGGTCGGCTTCTTTGAAAGTGACTTTAGCGGTGAGGGGCGTGGCGGCGGCATTGGTGGGATTGATGGGGCCAGCATGGCCCTGGATGTTCATGGAGCCGGTACCGGGCAGATCTGCGCCGATGTTGAATGGAAAGGCGCTGGCGAAGGAGAAATGGTTGGCCGTGACGTTGACATGGCTGTAGACGTGGGGCGCGCCAGTGGCTGGAAGATTACCGATGGTGATAGTTCCGTTCTTGATGGCGAGTTCGCTGACGGTGAGGTTGGGAAGCAGATTACTGTTTGCCGATGAGGGGCTCCTCGATTTTTTGGCCGATGAGTTGCCGGCGGAACTCGCAGATGTTATTGGAGCTGGGCCTCGATGGCTGGAGTTTCCGAGGCTCGAGTAGTTCCAGGTTCCGTCAGCGCGACGCAGGAGCGTGATGGAGGGTTGATCAATGGTAATTCCGGTGATGTGCAGTTGGTGGTTGAAGACGAGCGGCCAGATTTTGACGCCAATGAGGATGTCCTTGGCGGTGAGGAATGGGTTCCGACTGAAGGATGGGTCGTCGGCGACGGAGAGCGAAGAAGCTTCAAGGCTGCCGGTGAAGATGGAAAAGCTGAGGTGGCCAAGCTGGACCTGACGGTCGAGCGATTGTGAGAGAGCCGCTTCAATGTTTCCGCGATAAGTGTCAGCATCGAGGAAGTGATCGATAACAAAGGCGCCAATCAGCACAACGCATACTATGGCTGCAAGGATAATCCAGATTCGTTTGCTCTTCATTGTTAGCCTCCGGCGCTGCCAATGAATACGGATGCGGTCTGAACGCTGGTCGTCCGGGCTGCATCACCAAGATACTCCCGAAGTGTGAATCGCAGTGAGGCGGAGGTCAGGCGGTGAGGCTGCGCGGCTTGACGTGTTCGCGGATGAACTGGACGGTAGTGTCGAGCAGTGTGCCAGGGCCGAAGATGGCGGCGACGCCTTTGGACTTGAGGAATTCGATGTCCTGGTCGGGGATGGTGCCACCGACTACGACGAGAATGTCATCGGCACCGCGTTCGCGGAGGAGTTCGGTGACGCGTGGGACGATGGCATTGTGCGCACCGGAGAGGATGCTCAGGCCAATGCAGTCCACATCTTCCTGAATAGCGGCGTTGACGATCATTTCGGGTGTCTGGCGGAGGCCTGTGTAGATGACTTCCATACCGGCATCCCGGAGGGCGCGAGCGATGACTTTTGCGCCGCGGTCATGGCCGTCGAGGCCAGGCTTAGCGACGAGAACGCGGATCGGAGTGGTGCGGGTGGCGGAAGACATAGGAAACAGGTGAGATTACCACAGAGAGCAGGGTGCGTGGCAGGGAAGTTGCATGCCGCTGTCTGGAAGAGCGTGGCGCGGGGTTGGGTGGCTCGTGAGATGGGTGCGATGGGATGTGTGGGTGCGAGTGCAGCGGCAAACTGGTTGAAAGAATGTTTTGCTTACTACAATAAGAGGGATTATGACGACTGTGCCTATTTGCAGGAACTGGGCCGGCCGCGTCGTCGATGGAAAGTTCCCCCTTCTGGAATGGCTCGGTGGGTGTGAAGGATGTGGTGTTTTCCTGACGGAACGGCAGGGTTTACCAACGGAACGAGCCGTGATCAAGCTGATACCGGCAGAGGCCGCAGATGCCGATAACCGCGTGGCGGGGTGGCGGGCCGCGCAGACACTGCAGCATCCGCTCTTGTTGCGACTGTACGAATATGGGCGATGTCAGATCGACGGGTCAGAATTTGCCTATGTTGTGACGGAGTACGGTGAAGAGGTGCTTGCGGATATTTTGCCGGAGCGCGCTCTGACGCCGGACGAAGCACATACGGTGCTCGAGTCTCTGGTGGAAGCTCTGGAGTATTTGCATGGCAAGGGCTTTGTGCACGGGCGTTTGAAACCGTCGAAGGTTATGGCGGTGAAAGACCAGTTGAAGCTTTCCGTGGATCATCTTTTGCGGGCTGGGGCCGGCAGTCGAGCGTTTGACGCGCGAGCATATGATGCACTGGATTTGGCGCTTGGCAAAGTGAGTCCGGCGGCGGACATCTGGTCGCTGGGCGTGACGCTGGTGGAAATGCTGACACAGAGGCGGCCGGAATGGGATCGCAAGGAGCATGGCGAACCTACTGTTCCGAAGGAAATGCCAGAGCCGTTTGCCGGGATTGCCAAGATGTGCCTGCGAATTGATCCGGCAGAAAGGTGCACGCTGCGTGAGATTCGGTTGCAGCTGAAGCCTGAGGAAGCAGTTGCAGCGAAGGGTATTACTGAGGCAGATTCGGGGCCAGTCGACGCTGAAGTTGTGGAGCCAGTAGTTGCCGCGAGTGTTTCAGGGAGTGTATCGGAGCAGGCATCACCGAGATCGAAGACCTGGATTCGAGTGGTGGGGATTCTAGGTTTGGTGACGGTAATGGCGGTTGCGTGGTATTTGCGGCCGCATCCGAATGGGAAAAGCCTGGCGAGTGAAAATCCCGGGCTCGCGGTGCGGGAGGGGGCGAATGAGCCGCCGCCGACGGAGCCGGTGACGGTGAAGGGCACGGTTGTAAAACGCGTTCCTCCCGAGGTGCTGCCCAGCGCGAGCGCAACGATTCGCGGAACAGTGCGGGTAGACGTGCAGGTGACGGTCGATTCGAACGGGAATGTTGCGGATGCCGTGTATGCCCAATATGGGCCGAGCCGGTATTTTGCGAATGCGGCGATGAAGGCTGCCAAGGCGTGGGAGTTTAATCCGGCGCAGGTGAACGGGCGCGCGGTGAGGAGCGTGTGGCTGCTGAAGTTTGGATTTACCCGGACGGCGAATCAGGTGACGGCAACGGAGATGTCGCCGTAGGCGGCTACTTATCGCGGGCGACGACGAAGTCGGGGACCCAGAGCAGGGCGCGTTTGTAGTCTGAGTCGGGAAAGTCGGCGATGGCGAGGCGCGCGGTTTCGGCGTAGTCGTAGGCCTTATTCATGGCGTAATCGACGGAGCCGTTTCGCAGGAGAGCAGCGAGAATCTGATCATGCGAGACGCGGCCGAAGCTCTTGTCACGAAGCACCGTGAGGATGGCGTCACGCTCGGTCTGGGTGCCGTTTTCGAGAGCATGAATCACGGCGATAGTGGCTTTGCCCTCGCGGAGGTCACTAGCGACTGGCTTGCCCAGGACTTCCTCTGTGGCGGTGAGGTCGAGAACGTCATCGACGATCTGGAAGGCGAGGCCAAGATTGCGGCCGTACTCGCCCATGTTTTCTTCCTCTGTCGATGAGGCTCCGGCAAGGACCGCGCCGAGCCGCATGGAAACCTCAAAGAGGCAAGCTGTCTTGCGGTAAATGAGGTCGTGATATTCCTTGGTGGTGACCTGGCGACCGAGGGTTTCGAGCTGGATCATTTCTCCCTCGACCATTTGCTGGGTGAGGGAGATGAGCAGGTCGAGGACCCGGAAGTTGCGCTCTTCCAGGGCGACGCGGAAGGCCTGCATGTAAAGCCAGTCGCCGGCGAGGACGCACTTGGGGTTGCCCCAGGTGGTGTTGGGCGAGGGGCGACCACGACGAATGTCTGCAGCATCGATGATGTCGTCATGCACCAGGGTGGCGGTGTGGACCATTTCAACGACGGCGCCGAGCCGGGTGGCTCCGTTGCCCGCGTAGCCCTGGCTGCGGGCGGAGAGCAGGAGCAGGGATGGGCGGATGCGCTTGCCGCCACCTTCGCGGAGGTATTCGGCAATGTCGGTGATGGCGCGTACGGAGGAGACAGCAGCGGACTCGAACTCGCGCTCGATTTCGAGGAGATCGTCGTGGAGCAGATCGAAGATCTCTTTGGCCGTTGCTATGGTGGGTGTGCTCACTCGTGCTCCGTTCATCTGAGGCGCTAGTTGGACCTGTAGTTGGTAAATTGCATATCGATGCCGAAGTCGTGGTTGCGCAGCATGGCAATGATCTCCTGTAGAGTATCGCGATCTTTGCCGGAAACCCTCACGGTATCGCCCTGAATCGACGCCTGAGCCTTCTTTTTTGAGTCCTTGATGAGCCTTACCATCTCTTTTGCCTTTTCGGTCGGGATGCCCTGCTGGAGGGTGACCTTCTGGCGGACGCTGGAGCCGGCGGCGGGCTCGATTTTGCCCCAGGTGAGGGACTTGAGCGAGAGACCGCGCTTGACCATTTTCTGTTGCAGGATCTGCTTGACGGCGTCGAGCTTGTACTCGTCAGAGGAGGCGAGCTGGATGGCCTCAGCGCCTTCGATGGTGATGTCGGACTTGGAGTCCTTGAGATCGAAGCGGGTGTGGATCTCTTTGAGGGCCTGGTCGACCGCGTTGCGGACTTCCTGAAGATCGAGTTTGCTTACGATGTCAAAACTATTGTCGGCAGCCATAGAAAAATTACTCTCTAGTAGATTAAATGCTTTCTTGCCAACCGAGAATGTGACGTGGCTACGGGGTGCTCGCCGTCAGGCCGAAAAACGACTGAAAGTTTTGAGTGGTACGCAAAGCGACCTGTTCCGGGGTGATCTCAAGCAGGTCACCAAGGGTCACGGCGACCTCTTTGACCCAGGCGGGCTCGTTGCGCTTACCCCGATAGGGGACGGGCGCGAGGAATGGGCAGTCCGTTTCGATGAGCAGACGGTCGGGAGGCACCAGGGTGGCGACTTCGCGCAGGGGCAGATTGCGTGGGAAGGTGATGTTACCGGCGAAGGAAATGAGGAAGCCGATGTCGAGGGCGCGGCGGGCATGGTCCCAGTCGCCGGTGAAGCAGTGGAGGATGCCGCCGAGGCCGGTGGGCGCCCAATCAGATTCAAGTATGGCGAGGGTATCGTCCCAGGCGTTGGCGCTGTTGTCTGACGGGCGGCAGTGGATGATGATGGGTTTTTTGTGGCGGGCGGCGAGAGCCATCTGGCGCGAGAAGGCTGACTTCTGGGTATCGCGCGGGGAGTGGTCGTAGTAGTAGTCGAGGCCAATTTCGCCGCAGGCGATGACTTCAGGGCGCTGGAGCAGGGCATCGAGGCTGGCGAGTGCTTCTTCGGTGGCGTCCTGGGCTTCGTGGGGATGGATGCCGGCGCTGGCCCAAATGCGCGGTGCGTTGGGGCGGCCAGAGTAGTCGCGGGCGAGGTCGGCTGCGCGGTGCATGGTGGCGGGTCCGTCGCCGATGCCGATGGAAAGGATTCCACGTACGCCTGCTTCATACGCACGGGCGAGCATGGCGTCGCGGTCGTCGTCGTAACGCGCACTGTCGAGATGGGCGTGGGAGTCGATCATTTGAGCCGAGCGCCGGGCTGGACCTCTTCGGCGAAGGTGGCGAGGATGGCTCTGCCTTCCTCGTTGGTGGCGGCGAGAAGCATGCCGTTAGATTCGAGGCCGCGCATCTTGCGGGGTGCAAGGTTGGCGACGATGACGATCTTGCGGCCAATGAGGGATTCCGGCTCGTAGGACTGGGCGATGCCAGCGAGGATCTGGCGGGTTTCGGTGCCGAGGTCAACTTCCAGGCGGAGGAGCTTGTCGGCCTTGGGGACGCGTTCAGCGACGTTGACTTGGCCGACGCGGAGCTCAACCTTGGCGAAGTCGTCGATGGAGATTTTGTCAGAGGCAGGAGCGGGCGCACCTGCTGCGGCGGGCTGCGCCGGAGTGCGGGGTTTGCCGCTGAGGGACTCCTGGACGGTGAGGCCGATGGCCTGCTCAAAGGCGGCGATCAGGGAGGATTCACTGGTGGATTCGGCCATGGCGACGGCGAGGGCCTCGATGGCGGCGCGGAGCCGCGAGTGATGCTGCTCGGGGACTGGAAGGGTTGCGGCAGCCGTGGCCGCGGGCGCGGGTGGCGCGGCTTTCGCCGAAGAGGTTTCGGGGGCAGCAGGCGCAGCCTGCTTGGGGGTCTGCTCAGGTTGGGGGGCGTTCTGTTCGGGTGTCGGCTGCGAGGCGGTGTTGTTCTGTTCGATTTCCTGCATACGGGTGACTGCGTCCTTTTCTGCGCGTGGGAAGATGGGGCCGAGCGCGCCGAGCTTTGTGCCGGGCTTGAGGCCGCCCCACTGGAGATTTTTGAGTTGGCAGCTGGTGGCGGCGGATTCGATGCTGCCGAGGCCGAGCTGGGACCAGACCTGCGCGGCGGCCCAGGGCATGACGGGGTAAACGAGGGCGGTGATGATGCGGATGGCTTCCGCGGCGGGATACAGCGCTCTCGCACGATGTATTTTGAGTTCTGCCTCGTTTAAGTCATCACGCTGTTGCCAAGGAGCTTGATCGCTGAGGTTCTTGTCAATCCATCGGATGAAATCCCAGATTCTTTTTAGCGCATCGCTGAAGTTCAATTCGTCGAAGTCTTTAAGAACGGCTTCGAGGCCATCCCTGGTGCCGTGAATGAGATATTGAACCATCGGATCGTTGTCTATCGGGACAACATGATGCGGCACGACGCCGTCGAAATACTTCTGGATCATCGATAGCGTTCGGCTGACGAGGTTGCCGTAGCCGTTGGCGAGGTCGGCGTTGTAGCGCTGGACGAGGGCGTCGAAGCTGAAGCTACCGTCCTGGCCG
>JAJZIF010000655.1 GCA_021810735.1 Acidobacteriota bacterium | reverse complement strand
ATAACCGTAGGCCCCTTGGCGCACCAGCTCACCCGCCACGGAGCGCAGAGCGTCATCCGCCAGAATTACCCAGGCGCCTCTTAAGCGGACCAGCCGGCGGACAACATCCAGACGCTCCTGAAGCATGTCCTGGTTTGAATTGAGATCCAGGATCGCTACTCCGCAGATTCCCGACGATACAAGACGGCTAATGCCCCGCTCACTTGGCTCAGAAACAGACTGAAATTCATTTCCCAAGGCAGACGAAAGCAGGGTTTGCAGCGTTGCATCCTGCGTATACAATCCAACGCGAATCACGAAAACACCCCTCTTTACTCCACGTTCGAGGCAAGATCGAGACTACACGCCCCTGATGCGCTCTACGCACATTACCAAAGTCCTCTAAAAGGTACTTTGGTAATTGCCCAATCATTTGCTACTGCGAACCCTACGATTTTGCCCCAGCTTTCTACAGCTCGCAAGTGGTTTTGCACAGGGCAATGCACCAACGTACCTCATTTGTCTACCTTTTGGGTCATTACATAAATGTGCCCACGTGGAACCATATCGCCTCAGAATCGTGAACAAATGTACACATAATTGCCGCCAAAACCGGGCGAAACTGCTTAAAATAGCCTTTCCTGCCGCGCCCGTTTCGTTTGGACCACAGATTGCTATTAATCGACTGCCGGATGAATAAGGCATACACTTCCCTACGCTCTGTGGGCCCGCGGAACGATGGGAAATCGCCTGCCGAAGGAGACAGAGTTGCATTCGATCGCGTGGTGGCCCACATTCGCGGTGCTCGTTGTCGCGGTCTACACTGACCTGCGCAGCCGTCGTATCCCTAATTGGCTCGTGTTTCCCTTTTTGCTTTCCGGCATTGCCGTGTCGGGCTGGCGGCACGGCTGGGGCGGAATCGGTCACAGCTTCGAAGGAATCGGGTTAGGCGCATTGCTCTTTGGCGCGCTCTACGTCATGGGGGGCATGGGGATGGGCGATGTAAAACTATGCGCCGCCATCGGAGCTTGGATCGGACCAGGGCAACTGTTTACTGCTCTCATAATGACCGGAATCGCCGGCGGCGTCATGGCCATCGCCTGGGCCATTCATGGCAAGTTTCTCGGCGAGCTTTTTAAGGGGTCGGGCGATCTCCTCCTTGGCAAGGGCCTCGGCGGACAAGATCAGGAACCCAAACTGAACCTTTCCAATCCGCTGGCACGAAAATTGCCTTACGCGCCCGCCATCGCAATTGGTACTTTGGTGTCATTCTTTTCCCACATCCGACAGGTTACACATTGAGAGCATAGGCAGAGTGGGCTCACATCAATCTTTGAGTAGTGGAAACGGCTGAGTATCTAAACAAATGCAGATGTCCAGGAGTTACGATTTGGAATCCCCCCAGGTTCAAGACGCGGATGCCTTAGGCACAAATCTCTTGTCGGTCGCAGTCATTGGACCGGAGGAGCGACGCCGTGCCGCGCTGGCTGCTGCCCTGGCCGGGCCGTTGTGTGGTGTGCGGCGTGAATTTCCCTTCTACCCCGATCTCGAACAGCTGCAGAAGATGCTCGATCAGAATTTTGACTTGGTGATCGTCGATCTGGACAGTAATCCAGAGACTGCCCTTGATCTGGTGGAAAACATCTGCGCGGAAAGTTCGGCCACGGTGATGGTCTACTCGGCGCAGGTTGATTCCGAATTGATGATCCGCTGCATGCGCGCCGGTGCGCGCGAATTCCTGACCGAACCCTTTGACCAGTCAAAAATCGCGGAATCCCTCGTCCGGGCATCGGCCCGGCGTGCGGCGCTCCGCGTGACGAAGAAGGCCGACGGCAGAGTATCGGTGTTTTGGGGCGCTAAAGGCGGCTCCGGAGTTACCACGCTGGCCAGCATTTTTGCCCTTTGGCTGGCCCGCGAATCGGGCAAAAAGACACTGCTCATCGATCTGGACCTGCCGCTTGGCGATGTCTCTCTGGCGCTTGGCGTCTCCGCTCAGTATTCAACTGTGGATGCCCTCCTGAATTTTCACCGCCTTGATTCGAATTTTCTTTCCAGATTGCGGGTCGAGCACGACTCGGGACTCTCCGTGCTCACCGCGCCCGGGAAGCTGGTCAAGACCGGGATTTCAAAACAAGCGATCGATAAGCTGCTCTCGGTAGCGCGGCAGGACTTCGACTACGTGGTGGTCGACTCCGGCTCCATGCTGGATCTGGCGGAAACGACGCTTTTCGATCTGGATGCAGACTTTTATCTGGTCACCCTGGTGTCCATTCCCGATTTGCGCAACTCCAACCGGTTGATCACAGAGTTTTTTGCCTCCGAAGGCCGCAAACTGTCGATCGTGCTCAATCGTTATGTGAGAGGTTCCATGGGCGTGGACGACGAGCACATTACCAAGGCGCTTACCCGCCCGGTGCAGTGGCGCATTCCCGAGGATAGTGCGGCAGATCAAAAAATACAGGGCACCGCGGCCATGCTGTCGCAGGATGACTCGCCGGTCTGTACAATGGTGCGGCAGATGGCAAGAACGGTATGCGGTCT
>JAJZIF010000654.1 GCA_021810735.1 Acidobacteriota bacterium | reverse complement strand
GCCGCACGGATTGACGCTGCTGTATTTTGCCGAAAAAGGTAATCCGCACGTGCCAAATTCCACGAGCACCAGATCGCCAAGCAACAAACTGCGGCAACCAGCAGCCGCAGCGCCGCCGTCAAAGAATGGTGAAGACGTAAGTTCATCGCGCTGAAACAACCGAGGGGAATTGGGGAGAGAAATGCCGCCTGTGAAACTCATGCAACCATGAGGGCTGCATCGCCTGCTTGATTACGGAACATGGCTTCGCATCTTTCGTTCCGTGGGCGCCTGGATCAGCGGCTGAGGGGCAGGGAGGGCTTAAAGAGGCATTCGTCAGTCATTGCGACCAGAAGGCTGGAACATGATTTCTTCCGAGAGATTAACTTCGAAGCGCATAGCCTCGGGCCGCAGGCCGGACATGGCGGCAAAGACGGGCAGCTTCGGGGCAAGGGCGTGCCGCAGCAGGTCGGCGAATGGCGCAATGATATTCGGCTCCGGTCCGCCGCCAAAGGATCGGGTTAGCCGGACGTAATCGGAGTCGGAGATCGGTATCGTGACATCCCAGGTATTCATCGGATTGACGCCGTCCTGCCATTCAAATGCCCGCCCGGCGAGCGTCATTTCGACCCGGTGAAATCCCGCGTCCTTGCATGCGTCCAGAATGACCTCCCAGCAGCCCTCCGGAGTGGGGGCGGCGATCAGTTGCTCCTGGTAGGTCTGCAATGAGATCTGTGAGTTCAACATGCGGCGAAACGCACCGTCCAGGAACATCCGGCCGGCGGTGCCGAACTCGATATACCCGAGGTGCTGCACGCCAATCCATGTGACGACGCAGAAGATAATGATCACGGCGCCGGATACATGCCGATCCATCATCAATAAGGAGCATATGGCGCCGAGCGCGCTGAACGCGTACAGGACCAACGCCACCTTGCGCGGAGTCAGCCCGCGGTCCAGCAGGCGATGATGGATGTGGCCACGGTCGGCGCTGAAAATCGGCTGCCCGCGCAGAAACCGTCTCGCGATGGCCAAGGAGGTATCCAGCAGCGGGATGGCGAGAACCATCAATGGCGCCGTCATCCCCAGAATCGTTGCGGCCTTCTCGCTCCACAGAACTCCGTAACAGCCCAGGAGGAATCCGATGAACAAACTGCCGCAATCGCCGAGAAAGATTGTGGCCGGATTGAAGTTGTAGCGCAGGAATCCAAGCAGGCATCCGGCCAGCGGGGCGGTCGCCAGTGCGAGCGCGAGGTTGTGCTGCAGCAGGGCTGCAAACAGGGTGGTGCAGGTCGCAAACAAACCCACACCTGCCGCGAGCCCGTCAATCCCATCGATCAGGTTTACGGCGTTCGTACAGCCAACCAGCCATAGGACCGTCAAAGGCAATTGGAGCCAGGTGGCAAGATCAAATCCTGCAAAATCCCGCACACGGATCCCGGCCCAATACGCCATCAGCGCTGCACCCACCTCGCCGATGAGCTTCTGCCAGGGTTTGACACCCCGAATATCGTCGATGAAGCCTGTGGCAAAAATCAGGAGAGCGGCAGGCGCAAGCCGCAACACAAATTCAAGCCCATGCTCAATCTTTGCGCCAGCCCGCAAGTGCAGCAGGAGCACGAAACCGTACGCCGCGGCATAGGCTATGACGATTCCCACGCCTCCAACTCGGGGGATCGGGTGCCGGTGCACCTTGCGATTATTTGGATGATCGACCAAACCGAGACGGCGGGACGCATTCCGCACGACAGGGGTGATCAGCAAAACCAACAGGAAGGAAACGGCGGCGAGGAATGCCAGAGAATACACAATGACCCTCCTACGTTAACGCGCGGCGATACGAGAGGAAGATGCCGCGCTTCGCTGTGAGGCTCTTACGGAGAAGATCGACAAAGGGCGCAAAGCCGTGGGCGTGCGCACCCGTGCCAAAGGTACGGCTGAGACGGATACCGTCACGGTCAGCGATGGGGACACTGATCTCCCAGGAACCGAATGATGGCGTGTCGCGCTGCCACTCGAACGTCGAGCCAGCTATGAAGAGTTGCGCCTCGTGAAATCCGAATTCTTTCAAGCCCTGTTCGACAACAGCCCAGTACTCCTCAGGGGTGGAAGCGGCCTTGAGCCGGACCTCATAGGAACGAAGCGTGATCTCTGCGCGTAGTTGGCGGAGAAAAGCTCCTTCCCTGAATATCTGTCCCGCGACGTCAAACTCGACGTAGCCGAGATGCCGGACCCAGATCCAGGCGGCCCCGCAGAATACAACGATCGCCAGCCATGGGCTTTGACGATTGAGGATAAGCACGGTAACGATCGCGCCAATTGCCAAACACAGATAGACAACTAGCGCAGTTTTGCGCGGCGCAAGGCCGCGGTTCAGCGAGCGGTGGTAGGAGTGGGACGTATCGGTTGCCCCGAGGGGGCGGCGCTGGAGAAACCGGCGCAGAACTATGAGCATCGCGTAGAACAGCGGAAGCAAAAGGATCAGCTGCAGTCCCGTCATGCCAAGGACCGTCCCGGCTCTCTGGCCCCAGAGAATGCTGTAG
>JAJZIF010000653.1 GCA_021810735.1 Acidobacteriota bacterium | reverse complement strand
CAGGCGGCCCCGCGCCAACGGACTCCAGGGAATAACGCCGATTCCCTCGGCATGGCAAAGCGGAAGCATCTCGCGCTCTTCTTCGCGGTAGAGCAGGTTGTAATGATTCTGCATGGAAACAAAACGGGTCCAACCATGACGATCGGCGAGATAGAGTGCCTGAGTGAATTGCCACGCATACATCGACGACGCGCCGATATACCGGACTTTTCCAGCCTTCACTACATCGTGCAGCGCCTCCAGCGTTTCCTCAATCGGCGTCTCATAATCCCAGCGGTGGATCGGGTAGAGGTCGATGTAGTCGGTCTGCAGACGGCGCAGGCTCTGGTCGAGTTCATAGAAGATCGCTTTGCGGGAAAGGCCACCGCCGTTCGGTTCATCGCGCATCATGCCATGCACTTTGGTGGCAAGGACGATGGCTTCGCGGCGAGTATTGGCTTTCAAGAATCGACCTAGGACTTCCTCGCTGACGCCGGCGGAATACACATTGGCGGTGTCGATAAAATTGATTCCGAGATCGAGCGCCTGGCGAAAGAAGGGCTGGCTCTCTTCTTCGTTCAACGCCCACGCATGACTTCCAGGTTTCAGCTTGCCGGTGGCTGGTTTGCCATAGGTCATGCAGCCGAGACAAATGCGGGAAACCTGCAATCCGGTCTTGCCAAGCCTGACGTAGTCCATCGTTTCTCCTGGAACAGTGGGATGATTTCGGTCGTGGTGACCGCCTGCAATGTTCTTACTCAATAGTAAGAGCATCTCGGTTCCGTGAAGGATGCTATGCGTCCGATTCTTACGGACATTGTTTGGCCGCAATGTGTCGAGTGGATGGATCATTGCGGCACCTGCGGGCCTAGAGGTCGCGATGTGACGCATCGGGTGGGCAAGTTCGTGGAACCTTAACGGCCATCCAGACGAAAGCGCTCGCGGATTTCGTAGTGGGAGCCGGTGGATCGGGTGAAGCTTTCGTACAGGATGAATTCCTCTGCGATAAAGCTGGTGAAGCTTGGCTGACGGGGAATCCTGGATTTCCATGCGCCAAGACGTTGTGCTCCGCCTCTGCCTGTACAGCGTGCCAGAGTGACGTGAGGACGATACGGGCGATCCTCGGGGATATATCCGCAATGGCTTGTGGCCGTGGTGACGCGCTGCTGAAGCGACAGCAACTCCGGCGCGACGCGGACTCCGACAAAGAGAATTCCGGTGCGATCGAAGAACCCCATGGATTCAAGTTGAATGGGAACAGAGGGCAGGAACTGCCCGCGAAGTCGCGCAACAAGGCATTCATATTGCTGCGGGCTGGCATTGCCCAGAAACTGCAACGTAATGTGCCACGATTCCGGAGTGGACCAGCGCAGGCCGTCTTCATTCGACTGAAGACGAGCCGTGATCGCCAAGAGTTCATCGATCATCGATGCAGCGAGTGGAATTCCAACAAAAAGACGCATCTCGAGGAAAGTGTAAGACGCTCTTGGCCATTATGTCGCTGCCTCTTGGGAAACCTCACGATTCCCCGCAAAGTTCAGCCTGTGGGAAAGCCGATCCAGAAAAGGTTCCTGGCTTTTCTGAATGCGTTCTCTCGCATCGCTGATGGAAAACCAGCCCCCACGATCCACTTCAGGAATCTCGATCAAGCGACCCGAGTGGGACGGCCATTCCACTTCGCAGCAATTGCTGGCCAGAAGGGTCGGGTCGCAATCACCTTCAAAAGCCCATGCCGACACGACCTTGCCACTGGACAGCCGTACTGTGCCAAGTTCGAGAAATTCCCCGGCCGCCGCAAAACCTGTTTCCTCCTGGAATTCTCGTCTGGCAGCTTCTAACGGCGGCTCGCATTCTTCATATTCCCCCTTGGGAATGGACCATGCGCCCAGGTCCTTGCTTGCCCAGAAAGGACCGCCGGGGTGCACCAGGAAGATTTCTAACTGGTCATCGAGTTGCCTATACATCAGCAGGCCCGCGCTGCGTTTTGGCATGTTTCCTGCTCCACTCATCTGCTTCGTCTCCCGGTTCACTGATATTTGCTCAGCGAACGCGCGGTCCGTCCGCCCTTCAAGTCCCAATGCTCCTATATCATTCCCGCATTGCGTTTATCGCAATTGTATCCATCCGTCGCGTTTCGCTCATCGCCGGCGGGGAATTGTATTCTCGCATGTGCAGCAAGACCAACAAGGAGTGGGCCTCCGCTCCGGCGGACCGGCCTCCATCCGGGCTGCTGAAAACTTAGAGGCCAGATCCAAAAAGTGATCCAGTGCCGGGAACAAATCGGGAGGCGACGCCTGCGATGTGTCGCGAACGGACTGACGAACGTCGCCTAGATTCCTGTTGCGATGCGAATGGGAACGCGGTAAATTTGACATTCCCCGGTTCGATTCGGTTTCGCGCGACGAGGTTCTCGCATGTCCGATCAGGATTTCAAAGCCACTCCACGCTCAGCGAAGTTTCACTACGGCAAAGCAGCAACTCCGGAGACAACGCACGTTTCGGTACGACTGGGGGTGGTATCGGAGGACGGCCAGCGGGTTTCGCC
>JAJZIF010000652.1 GCA_021810735.1 Acidobacteriota bacterium | reverse complement strand
CGATCCCCAGGATTACATGGTGTGTGGGAAGCGAGTTGATGTGAAGACTACCATCAGCGTCGGGCCCTCGGGCAGGAATGTTCATTGGTTGCCCAACCCGGACGATTCCAGAAGAAACAGCGAAATTATTTGCGGTGTTTCGTCTTGGCAATACGCCGGAGATTTAGAAACACAGCACTCAATTCGAGGAATTCTTGATCGCTCCGTTTACGAATTGCTGCCTCCGCTCAGGTTCTTCAGGCCCGACAACGTGTGTTTGAATCCATGTTACTTCCAGCCGCCGGCGATCTATTTCGGACGATTCAACGTCAACGCTCCGACCGAAGGGTTCGATTCGGATGTACTCGAATACTGTGTCGATAGTCGCCTTTTCCCATCAGGGATATTTTGGTGCGCTCAAACAAAGGCTGCGGAACTGGTTGCAAATTTCCTTCCGCCAAATCTCTGCAATGACTTTTCTTGCATGGTGGCAGCGCTGTTACAGCGCAATTCAATCCACCTTTTGCCGCACTATCTGGCTGAACACTACATCACGAAGATCATGTCGAAGTCGACGATAGACTGACCTGCACCCCTGAATCCGCACAGAAGCAGCTAGAATTTCGGATTCAGGAGAAGAGCGTATGGGCAGGAGCAGGCATACGGAGGCGCAGATCATCGCTGCGCTGAAGCAGGTCGAGGCCGGGCGCACGGTGGATGATGTGGCGCGGGAGTGTGGCGTCAGCCAGGCAACGATCTACACATGGAAGTCGAAGTACGGCGGCCTGGAGGTCAGCGAGGCACAGCGCCTGCGTGCGCTGGAGGATGAGAACTCGCGCCTGAAGCGGCTGGTGGCGGATCTCAGTCTGGACAAGGAGATGCTGAAGGCGGTAATCGCAAAAAACGGCCTGAGCTCGTAGACCGAAGGACGGATGCCAGCTGGCTGCGGAAGCAGTACGCAGCCAGCGAGCGCCGGGTTTGCGGGCTGATGTCGATTGCGGTGTCGAGTTACCGTTACAGCTCGCGGCGATCGGATGAGTCGCTGCGGGAGAAGCTGGTGCGGCTGGCGCGAGAGAAGCCGCGCTATGGCTACAGGAGATTGCAGGTGCTGGTGGAGCGTGAAGGGGAGCGAGTGAACCATAAGCGGTTGTTGCGGGTGTATCGCGACGCAGGCTTATGCCTGAAGCGGAAGAAGCGCCGGCACTGCGTGCGCGTGGGGTCACCGCGGCCAGAGCTGACGGCAGCCAACCAGGAGTGGGCGCTGGACTTCGCGCATGATGTCATTGCCGCCGGGAGGAACATCCGCGTGCTGAGCGTTGTCGATGCGTTCACGCGGGAATGTCTGGCTCTGGAAGTGGATACAGGCTTCGCCAGCCGGCGGGTAACGCGGGTGCTGGATGCGATCATCGCCCGGCACGGACGGCCCCTGGCGATTCGCTGTGACAATGGGCCGGAATTTACCAGTCGTCATTTTCTGGCGTGGGCGCTGGAGTGGAAGATTGAACTGCGCCACATCCAGCCGGGCAAGCCGACGCAGAATGCGCATGTGGAGAGCTTCCACGGGCGGTTGCGCGAGGAGTGTCTGCGGGTCAGTTGGTTCACCAACCTGTTCGACGCCCGCAGGAAGGTTACAGCCTGGCAGACGGAGTACAACGAACAACGTCCACACAGCAGCCTCGGCTATCGAACACCGGCTGAGTTTGCGCGTGTGGCTCTAACCCAGAGCTATGGAAAAGACGTGGGCTCCGCCCACTTGGAAAACGCCTCCGGCGTTTCCCCCTTTCCCACAGCTCCGGCGGCGGGATAAATTTACAGAATCATCTGTACGGATTTAGGGTGCAGGTCAGTCCCACCACAACGACGAGACCGAGAACCGCGTCGCGAAGGTGGAGAAAATCGAGGTAATGGGACGCATCATACAGGGCCGAATTCAGGTCGGCGACTACGGTCAGGCTTGCGATGTCATTGACACAGCGCGAGAGGCGCGAGTCGTCTTCAGCAAGACGATTAGCCACGCCGATTTGTTGCCATTCTTCTTTCGCATCGAGGTACCAGCAAACCGCGACGAGGCTTTGTTTCTGATCGAGAAGTCTCGGAGAACCTCGCCGAAGACCGCGTTCACACGGCTGCTGAAGGACCAGTTCAATGCCCGATTTCCAGAGTTCACCATTTCGATTGAGCCCGTGATGCCTCAAGAAGTCTTTCGGGAATATCTGGAAAGGGGGAGCGTCCAGAAACTTGAGTTTATTAAGATGGGCCTCCCGAACGACATAACAGATATTCTGGAAGGTGGGCACGATCAGGCACACGTCGTGACGAAATTCGTGATAACTGCCGGTCGCAAGGACAGTTTGCCTGTGAAGAAACGGATTCTGAGATCTGGAAACCCGGCGGAGGCGATTTCAGATCTGTACGAGATCCAGGGGTGTGAATATCAGGATGTGGCGGTGACAATGCGGCTTGGGAAGAATACCCGCAAAGTTGACCTAAAAAGCGGCCATGCCCTTCCGCTCTATGACATCACGTCAGACGTAACGATTGGGAAGGACGGAAT
>JAJZIF010000651.1 GCA_021810735.1 Acidobacteriota bacterium | reverse complement strand
AGACCGAGAATCCACGTCATTTTGATCTGATGTCGATTTTTATTAGAGATTTTGTTATTTTTATCTTGACAGGGCAACACCTAATAGCGATTATATATTTATGGAGTACCATGAGGCAGATTTCAGCTGGAGCGAGGTCGGCGGCCGGATTCGGCAGCGCCGGACGGCGCGAGGGCTCTCCCAGCAGGCTCTCGCTACGGCTGCAGGGCTGACACAGAATGCCATTTTTCGCATTGAGGCGGGGGAAAGCAATCCCCAGATCACCAGCCTGCAGCAGGTCGCTCGCGGCCTGGGCTGCAGCGTGCGCGAACTGATTTGCGGAATGCCGGCGACGCTGGCACTGAACGATCGCCTGAACAGGGCGCGAGCCATTCTCGAATCAGGAGATGGAGATGCGATCAGCATGCTGGACCATGGCATCGAGGCGGCCGAAGTCCTGCTCAAGCGATCCGACCGCAAACGAAGCATCGCACCTGTGACTCGGAAACTGGTTCCGAAGGGCGAGAAGCAGCGCGGCGCTGCCGACGAGCTGATTTTGAATCCGCCGATCAAACGTGGAAGATCGGAAGCAGATGATATGCCCTCGCTATCCGACCCAAAATCGATGCGGATTGGCGAAAAGACATTCAGGCGTTCGAAAGGAAAGCATGAGACGCGATAGATTCATTCGATGTGACGTTCTGGCCCGCGGGGGAGCGGATCCCGCTCCACTCTTACCGGTGGGGCAGGCAGCGTTGGAAGCTGCCCGCCCCGAATCCAACCGGTCGGAGGGGCCTAATGGCCCAATTGAACTGCAGCGGAGCACAGCCGCACAACCTTGAACATCCACCTCTCACCCCACCACCCACCTCCATCCAGGAAGCTATAGCGCAGCTCAAGTCGACCTGGTTTTTCCTTCCGGAAATGGAACGCGCCCAGGCCGTGCGCCAGATTGTCAATGCTGGTCTGAGCCGCCGCTACCTCGCGAAAGCTCTGAACATTTCAGAAGGCACCGTTCGCAACCTGCTGCTGATTCTCGAAGCTCGCCCTGAGGATCAGGAGGCATTCCGCCAGCGCGAAATAAGCCAGTCTGAGTTGATCCGCAGGGCGCGCGGTCTGCCGCCTCGGGAACCTGTACGCCAGCCAGAACCCACGCGGATTGCAAGTGAGCCGGAGTATCCGCAGGAGCGCGACCCGTTTGATCTCACAGAGACAATACTTGACTGGCTCGCCGCGCGGTCACTGCGCTCTTTTTCTGCGCGTTCGATTCTCGAGGAATGCCTGCGGATTCTGAATCGTTCAGAAAAAATGGGCAATCTGCCTGTCGATCGCCCGCCCGCCGGAATGCCCGTGGCGGAAGTCATTCGCCGCTGCCAGCCTGGACCGCGGCGGTACGACTTCTTCTACATTACGTTCTATGTCGACTGGCTCTGCAACTGGGTGGTGCGGCTGGCTACCGATGCGAATCACTGGCGCGAAGCGCTCACCCAGGCACTTTCTCAGGTGAACGCGAACGGTGATCGTCCGTAGCTTTGATGATTCCGGTCCAATGGTCAAAATCGAAGCATGTTCGCAGGCCCTGTTCGGGCCGGAAAGGCAACACCATGCTGTTCCAAAAGGCCTCACATGGCTTCAATGCACGGCGAACGGCGTACTCGTCGTTCGCCCTCCACAACCTCGTCCGACCGGTCGCGCATTCATGCGCGCACCGGTTACGTGCGCCGGGAGAACCCGGCCAACGCGTACTACGAGGTAGTTCTGAATACCACAAAGCCAATCGCTACGATCACTTCCATTGAGAGTCCACGCCCCACACGCAGCCGCATCCTGACTCCTGAGGGAGCCGCCGAATTTCTCAGCCTTGACCCGCGCACCGTGACCCGGTGGGCGCGGAAGGGTTATTTGCCGGCGCATCCGCTCGGTGAAGGGAAGCGGAAGTTCTGGCGTTTTTATCAGGATGAGTTGGACGCATGGCTCGCCGCGCGCACGAACCAGTGGGAGGCTGCATGACGGTCTCCGCTATTCGTCCGAATGCCGAACGGGTACACTCTCCCCAGGCCATCAGTGCGCTTTCCAAGGAGAAACTCCGTATGAAAGCGCCACGCTACCAACGGGGATCGCTGATGCTGCAGAAACGCAAGAGCTTGCCTGACATCTGGATGTACCGGTTCTATGCCCAGGAGAAGGGCCGCCGTGTCTACAAGCGGCATGTCGTCGGAACAGTGAACGACTTGCCGAAGCGCAAGGATGCGGAAAAGGCTGTCACTCAGCTCAGGATCCATATTAACGAGGGGGCGGAATTCGCCCCCATGAACATCGAGCAGCTTGCCGCGCACTATGAGCGTGTTGAGTTGCCCCGACTCGCACCGTCCACCCGGAGTGTTTACTCAGACAATCTCCGTAACCATATCCTGCCGCGCTGGGGAGAGTATTCACTGGCTTCGATCAAACCGATTGAAGTAGAGAACTGGCTGCGCGATCTCAAAGGCGTCAGGGGGAAGGACGCAAGTCCCTCCGTGAAGTCAAAGGTCCGCAACCTGCTGTCCGCTCTCTTCTCGCATGCA
>JAJZIF010000650.1 GCA_021810735.1 Acidobacteriota bacterium | reverse complement strand
CACCGGGCTCGCCGTCGGCGTATCAATCCCCGGCAGCAGCCCCATGCAGTTGTTCAGCAGAATAAACACCAGGATCATCGTGCCGTAGCTCAGGTACGGCTCATAGCCGTGGCCGATGATTTCCTTGGCCTGCCCTTCCACAAACTCGTAGACAATCTCGGCCAGATGCTGCGCCTTGCCAGGCTTCTCCACGCTCAGCCGAATGCGCACATAAATAAAAAACAGAACCAGGGATACCGTAATCACAAGCTGCAACGTCAAACGGTTGTGAATCGGTGCCCCAGCCACGGCTGGAGGAAATCCGGCCTTATCCATCAAATTCGTCAGCGGCCAGCCAAAAAGGTGGTTCAATAGCGCCGTGAGTTGATTCAGCAGTTGCAGCATGCGGGTCTTGCGGGTTTCGCTCCGTAATCCTTAGAAAGAAAAAATTGTCCTGATGAAAAATTGAGTCCTGCGGTTCAGCGCTTCATGATCCGAAAGGCTTCCACCGTGAGCATGACCATCGCCAGGGAAAGCCCGGCGATCAGGGCATAAACTGAACCCTCTAAGTATCTTAGGCTACCATAGAGCACGGCTCCCACCATAGCCAGACGCAGCAAAAATGTGAAGATTGTCCGCCCCAGCGACTGCGAGCTCTGGTTCGAATCCAGCCGTGCGTTAATGGCCGCCACCAGCCGGCGCCACTCCCATACTCCGGTAAACGATACCGCCGCCCCGATCAGCAGCATCAGCCCTGTCCGCCAGCCGTAAAACGCCGTCAGCAGTCCCGCCAGCACCACGCCCAGCGCCGCAATGTTCCGCATCGAACGCCGCATCGCGCCCACAAACTGCGCGTCTGTGAAGTCCAGCATCGGCTCGCTGCTCTGCGCTTCGTTCATCTCTGGCTCGCTCGTCTCTGGCTTGCTCGTCTCGGTCACTTCGGCTCCTTCTGGATTCTACCGTCTCCCTCGCCTGCCTGATCCTCCGCTCCATCACCACCCGCGCTCTTCCCCGCCTCGGACCGCTCCATCTTCTTCTCGAGCTCATGCAGCAGCCGGAAGACCTGCATGATCCCGGCCCCCGTCCCCACAAAAATCCCAACGATATAAATCCAGTGCTGGTGCAGCAAACGATCCAGCCCTGCCCCAATCAGCCAGCCGATAAACACCGCCGCCGGCAGAATCAGAGCAATCTGCAGCATCCGGTCCACCTGGATGATCGCCTTCGTGACCTCCCGCCCGGTCTGCTTTCCGTCTTCTTTCCAGTCAGCCATGCCCAGCGGCTTTTATACCCCATCGGGCCAATTGCTAGAAAGCAAAACCCGGCCTCGCCGCGCAATTTCTTCCGCCCGCGAATTTATACTCCAGAAAGACCGCATCCATCAGAGGAACGCCAGTGTTTGACTCCGATTTCGAGCGCAACCAATTCGCGCTCCGCCAGGAAAAACTGAAGCAGATCGAGGCCCTCGGCCAGCCCGCCTATCCCAACCATTTCGACGCCTCCCACACTATTCCCCAAATCTGGGAGCAGCACCGCGACACCACCGCCGAGCAGCTCGAAGCCGAAAAGCCCGCCGTCGCCATCGCCGGACGCCTCATGGCCATCCGCGGCCAGGGCAAGGCCGGCTTCGCCCATCTCCAGCAATCCGGCCAGCGCCTCCAGCTCTACATCCGCAAAGACGCCATCGGCGACAACGCCTTCGACATCTACAAGCTCCTCGACCTCGGCGACCACATCGGCGTCACCGGCTATCTCTTCCGCACCCGCACCGGCGAGCTCAGCGTCCACGTCGAAACCCTCACCTTCCTCGCCAAGGCCATGCTCGCCCTGCCCGACAAGTACCACGGCCTCGAAGACGTCGAACTCCGCTACCGCCAGCGCTACGTCGACCTCTTCATGAACCCCGAGGTCCGCGAAGTCTTCGTCAAGCGCGCCAAACTGCTAGCCGCCACCCGCAAATTCTTTGACGCCCGCGGCTTCGTCGAAGTCGAAACCCCCATGATGCAGCCCATCGCCGGCGGAGCCGCCGCGCGACCCTTCAAAACCCACCACAACGCGCTCGACATCGACCTCTACCTCCGCATCGCCCCCGAGCTCTACCTCAAGCGCCTCGTCGTCGGCGGCCTCGACCGCGTCTACGAAATCAACCGCAACTTCCGCAACGAAGGCATCTCCACCCAGCACAACCCCGAGTTCACCATGCTCGAGTTCTACCAGGCCTACGCCAACTACCACGAGCTCATGGACCTGACGGAAGAATTCATCGCCTTCGCCGCCAAAGAAGTCAACGGAACCACCATCACCAGATTCCCCATCCCCAAAGGCCCACGCGCAGGCGAAGAAGTAGAAATCGACCTCGCCAAATGGCGCCGCTTCACCATGCGCGAAGCCATCATCGAATTCTGGCCGCCGGCAGCAGGCCCGAAACCCGATAAGTCAGAGTTCGACAGCGCTCAATCGTTCAAGTCCCTTATCGAACGTGCCCATGAGAACGCCCACAGCAAGTATGTAGCGACTTTCGAGTTCGACCCCACGGCAGCTCAAATTCTGGCGTCCCTAACCATGG
>JAJZIF010000649.1 GCA_021810735.1 Acidobacteriota bacterium | reverse complement strand
ATCGAACTGTTGCGGCGTGGTTTTACCGTGTATTTCTTTCGTCCGCGTGGCACGAATAAAAGCATGGCCAGGGCTCATGAAGCTCGTGCTGTCGATGGTGACGGATCCAATCAGGCCCGGTTTGGTCTCGAGAACGTAGATTGGCTTGTGAATGCCGACCCAGTTTTTGAATAGTTGCCAGCGGGTCCACTGGTTTCGCCATAGGCGTGTTTGAGATACCCGACGGTAAGCGTGCGGTTCAAGGTCAGCATGTCGCGTACCCATACTGCCATGAAATACTGTACTTCCAGTTGACTTGGGGTGAATTGCCCCACGATTTGAATGGGGTGTGCCGTTGGTGTACCCGTGTTAGCGTTGACAGGGACGATCCATGGCACGTCTTTGTGTAGCGGTATCAGTTCAAAAAGTGCTGCCGCGAGAAATACACAAGCAACCGCCAGAATGGTTGTCAGCATGTACGCCCGGTTGCGCTCCACCATGGGTTTGATGTAGATCTCATACCACGCGCCCTTGGGCGTATTACTGCGGTGTGTGGCCGGAACGTTATCTGTTGATGCCGGGCGTTTCTTTGCGAACAAGGGCGTTGTCTCCATTCTGTTCGGGACATGTTAGCCTATGTTTTTAAGCGGTTTTGCGGTATTAAAAAGACAAAATTTTAGTTATTGGTTTGCACAACAGGTTGGGACGCCACTGAACGACGGGATTCGCCGCGCGCCGGGATCAAATTGATCCCGGTCGCTGCCGGATTGGCCGATACCTTCTCCACGGTGTGCTGAGGACGTTAACGACTCTGCCCTAACGGCGGGAATTCCCGCGCAACTGGTTGAATTTGGTCAGCAGAGGATCTATTCTGACGGATTTCCTGCTCGACACTGGCGCTCCCATACTGCTCCGAAAACGGACATTAAAGCGGCCATAGACGCGGACAACAATGGCTTATTATTTTCCTCTTCGCATGATAGTGTAGCAATTATGACTGGATCTGATGCGGACAACAAATCGGCCATAGACGCGGACGGCGGAGAGCCTCTCGACAGGGGAGAACTCGTGTCACTGATGGAACCTATGCGAATTTCCGAAAGCTCGCGTCATCGCGGAGATCTCAACGATCTCGCCGTTGAGCTGGCGGCGCATTCCGTCGGATTTCGCAGGAGCCTTCCGGATGGGGTCTTGACAGCCCTGGCGGATCTGGTCCGGGCGATGAATTGCTATTACAGCAATCTCATTGAAGGCCACGACACCCACCCTGTCGATATCGAACGCGCCCTGAAAAACGATTACAGCGCGAACGCGGAAAAGCGCAACCTTCAACTCGAAGCCAAAGCGCATATCACTGTCCAGAAATGGATCGACGAAGGCAGGCTGCACGGACGCACTGTAAGCGCAGACGGTATCCGCGAGATACATAAACGGTTTTGCGAACTCCTGCCGGATGCGCTGCTATGGGTCGAAAACCCTGACAATGGCGAACGAATGCAAGTCATCCCCGGTGCCCTTCGTGAGCGCGATGTCAAGGTCGGGCGGCATGTAGCGGTCAGTCCCGGCGCACTGCCTCGTTTTCTCAAGCAGTTCGAGAGCACCTATGGCCGCCTCGGCAAGGCGGAAACGATCATAGCGGCCGCAGCGGCACACCACCGGCTGCTCTGGATACACCCGTTCCTGGACGGGAACGGACGCGTGGCCCGACTGATGTCGCATGGGATGCTACTTGAGGTGCTGGATACCGGCGGCATCTGGTCGATTGCCCGTGGCCTTGCCAGAAACGTGCATTCATACAAGAGCCATCTCGCCGAATGTGACCTGCCGCGTCGTAACGATCTCGATGGACGCGGCAATCTCAGCGAGGAAGTCCTTGCTTCCTTTACACGGTTTTTCCTTGAAACCTGCCTCGACCAGGTGAAGTTCATGGAAGAGCTGGTCCAGCCGGACCGGCTGCGAGACCGCATCCTTCTCTGGGTCGAAGAAGAAATCCGCGCCGATGCTCTTCCGCAAAAGGCCGGACGCATCCTCGAGGCAATTCTGTATCGCGGAAAACTCCCGCGCGGGGATGTCCCCGAACTGCTCGGGGCGAGTGACCGCCACTCCCGCCGCGTTGTCGCCGCACTGATCGACCGGGGCGTCGTCGTCTCGGAAAGCTCACGCGCACCGCTGCGCCTCGCCTTCCCGGCCAAGCTGGCATTACGCTGGATGCCAGGGCTGTTTCCGGAACAACGCTAGAAAGGCAGACCATCGCCCCCACGCTGGCCAGGAGGCTATAGGCCATGGCTTTTGCGGGGCCACACGTCTGCCTGCGTCTGGCAGTTCTGCCGTCCCTTGGAGCAGCATTGGCTTCAGATAGTAAGGTGGGCTTGACCAACCAACACAAATGCGCCATTTTTGACCAAAAATTGAGCCATGTGACTTGTCCTGGAGGTGGATATGACCGAATGCATTTCGACAGGCCGGCTGCTTGGAGGCCGTGAAGTTCTGCCTGTTTTACCAGAGAATCCTTTGCAGTGGGTTGAGGTGATTCGGCACGGGATTTCTTCTGCATCGTTGGTTTCTCTATCCA
>JAJZIF010000648.1 GCA_021810735.1 Acidobacteriota bacterium | reverse complement strand
CGACAGGCCGTGGAGCTTCAATCCGGTAATTCTAACGGAGACAAGGGTGTTGGGCTCCAGATTGGCGGCTATCTCGACCGGCAGAAAGTTGTCGGTCATGGCCGGGGTTCGCTGGCGATTGGACATTTCTTTCGCTGCGATCAGTGTCACCGCGCTCAGATGGTTCCCGATGAATTGGGACCGGAAATCGAAATTCTTTTGCTCGATCAGCGCGCGCAAAGCGGTCATGCGTTCCCGGACCGCAGCGGCGGACACTGGCCACTGGCGATGGAGTTCCCATCCTGCGGTGCCGGGCCGCGCGGAAAAAGGGAACAGATGCAGATAGGTGAATGGCTGGGCCGCGATGAAATCATAACTCTCGTGAAATTCCGCGTCTGTTTCGCCGGGAAAGCCGACCATCACGTCCGCGCCGATGGCCGCGTCTGGAGAGGCTGCGCGAATCTTCGCCAGCCGCTCGGCGTAGTGCCAGGGGCGATAGCGTCGATGCATGCGCCGGAGTACGGGATCCGATCCGGATTGCAACGGGATGTGGACGTGCCGGGCCAGGCGCGGGTGCGGCGCTTGGCCCCAACGGCGGAGCAAGGAGATCAGCCCATCGGTCCAGTCCATTGGCTCGACCGAACTGATGCGCAGGCGCGGGAGCTTCATCGTGTCGAAGATTTCCGCCAGCAGATCCTCGAGGCGTTCACGAGGCGCGAGATCGCGGCCCCAGCGACCCAGGTTGATGCCGGAGATCACGAGTTCCTGGCCGCCGGCAGCGACAAATTCCTTCACCGCCTCCAGGATCGCGCGCCTGGGCAAGGAACGGCTGTTGCCGCGCGTGGATGGAATCACGCAGAATGTGCAGCGATTGCCGCAGCCGTCCTGAATTTTCAGCGATGGCCGGGTTCGACGCGCGGCTGGATTCTGTGTCAACCGGTCCGTAACGCTGGCAGGCAGCGACGGCAATTGAAAGTCGCTATGGGCAAAGATGTCTCCGGATACCACGAAAGCCGGGACGCCGGGCAATCGTATCGCGCTCGCCTTGTTCGCTGACTCCAGGGATGCTACGGACACAAAGCCGTGGCCGAGGTTTGCCGCCGCACTGGCGAGCCTCGCAGGTGGTGCAAGGGCGATGGAGGCCACTTGATTTTTATGGCTATTGCCGACGACCGCGAAGACGCCAGGCAGTGCTGCAATCTCTTCGGGCGCCCGCTGCGCATAACAACCCGTTACGACGATGCGAGCCTGCGGGTTGGCGCGCTGGATGCGGCGAATATAGGCGCGCGCGTCGCGGTCCGCCTCCGCCGTTACCGTGCAGGTATTCAGGATGACTACGTCGGTCCGAGAAAGACGATCGGCGGCGGTCGCGCCCAGGGCTTCCAGGCCTGCGGCAATCGCATCACCGTCGGCCTGGCTGGCGCGGCACCCGAAGCTTTCCACGTGATATCCTGTCACCTCGCTAGTGTAACAATCGCGCGATGAACATTTGCGATGCGAAACGGCGGAATCTCCTCTTGGCAGATCGACAAGATGCCTGACTTGGCTTACATTGATTGCGTACACAGAAGGGAACTCCATCGATATGAAGCGCCGCATTCTTTTGGTAGACGATGAACCGGCAATCCTGCTGACTCTGAAGGCTCTCCTCGAAATCCACGGCTTTGAGGTGGAAACCGCGACCTCGGCCCGCGATGCCAAATCCAAGCTGCGCAGTTCCAGCTTCGCCATGGTCATCACCGACATGCGGATGGAAAGCGACCAGGCTGGATTGGAGGTTGCCCGGGCAGCAAAGAAGGCCGCGTATCAACCTGCGGTTGCGCTGTTGACCGCGTTTCCCATGAGCGATGACGAATGGCGCGACGATGGCGCGGACGAGATGCTGGTGAAGCCGATGAACAGCAGCGCCCTGATCCATCAACTGGAAGCCCTGCTGGTCGCCCATGAAGATCGCAAGCGGCCGGTAGAAAAGGTGACGAAGCTGGTCGCCTCGGCAGCCAAGGATCGCAAGGTGGGACCACGCGGCGCGCCGGCTCGCTCATGACAGATTTTCACCCAGGTTGAGCAAGCTGGATACATTTTGGGACGGCCGCGACGCGGCGACGCTCGCCATCGGCGGCCCATTCTTCAGGAAGATACAACTCACGATCCACCAACGCCGCGCCCTTGGCAGGGGTTCAGGTCGGACGAATAGGGCGGCAGGTACAGCAGTTCCGCGCCGGCCGCCGCGATCCTCTCCCGCACGCCTTTGACATTGTATGAGGAGAGATTGTTTGAATGATAAGTCCAGAGAGGTGCCTTCTGGCAGAAGCAGCGCAACTGCTTAATTCTACAGTCGCAGATAGCGAATTGTTTGGGGTAGCTGCGCTGTAAACCATTGATTTTTAGAGAGCAGTGAGCGAGTGGGGTCGCGATGGAAATCAGGGGAATCCATTAACTGCAACTGTAGTACTAGCCGCCTTGCGCAAACAGCATCGCGATCGACAATCCGATCACGATGACCGCTGTGGCCCACGCAATGACATTGAACCAGCGGTTATTGGTGTGCTTCCCCATCAGCTCCGGCTTGTTGATCAGCAC
>JAJZIF010000647.1 GCA_021810735.1 Acidobacteriota bacterium | reverse complement strand
GGTTTTTCCAGGACCCGGACGCACGTCCATCAATATACTTCCTTCAAGCTATATTGCGACAGGGGGCCGCATCCGGCCAGCGATAGGCTAACCGCCGCAGCCTAGAAGGTCGAAGCGCTAACCCTGACGCATGGCAGCCTCGATGCATCTCATCAATCGTTGTTGCAATCACGGGATGTGGTTCTGGGTTCGCGGGAGTTGGATGGGACGTTTTCTCAAGGTCGTGCTGCTGGTTCTGGTGGGCGCAATCGTCGTATTGTGCGCGGTGGGAGCGTATTGGCTGCGCAATCCTGACAGATTTCTTCCCAGAGTGATCGCGGACTTGCAGAAGAAAACCGGGCTGCAAGTAGAAATCAAGCATGTGGAACTTCGATTCCTCCCTTTGTCGGTCCGTGTTTACGGACTGGAAGTAAAAAATCCAAAGCCGTTTCCGGCGGGCGATTTTCTCAGCGTCCCCAACCTGGAGGCCGCGGTGGAGTGGACGCCGCTGCTGCATGGAAAGATCGTCGTGCGCTCGCTGGTGCTCAACCGGCCAACCATCGATTTCATCTCCGATCCCGACGGTCTGTGGAACTTTCAAAACCCAAACGGGCCGAAAAATCAGCCGGAGCATTTTTCGATGGGCTCGATCTCCGCCCTGGAAGTAAAAAACGGCGTTCTGCTGGGCTCGAACCTGATCGACCCATCGGACCGTCCGGGCCCCGTCATTTTGGAATTGCGAGATGTCTTCGGGGATCTGAAGCAGATCGAGTTTCATGCGCCGGGCCATCCCGCTCCTCCACAGACCATTCAAGGCAACCTTACGGCGGCGACTGCGGCTTTTGGATCTATCCATACGAAGGACCTCCGTTCGGACGTTCAGATCACGCCCAGGCACTTGACGTTCAAAAGCTTTGAGACAAAGACGTATCGCGGGAAAGCAAGCGGAGATCTCTCCTTTGACTTTGCGGCCAAGAACACAACGTTCCAGGCCAGGGTGCAAGTCAGCGGTATCGGAATGCCCTATCTGTTGACTGAATTCGATCAGGGCCCACCCAAGATAACGGGAATGATGCAAGGGAAGCTGGATGTGGCCGGAGAGATCGCGCATACGTCGAATCCGCTGGATGAGATGCGCGGGACTGGGAACATTACGGTGCGACGGGGGCAGATGCCCCTTCTGAACCGGAACGCGAGCATGAAGCAGGTGGAGCGATTCCGCACTGCGAATGCGTCCGCGCTGCCGGCCTCGGCATTCTCCACGTTTGCCGGGGATGCGGAGCTGAGGAACCGGCGCATCTACAGCAGACAGATTGGCATCGACTTTTACGGCATCGAAGTGAATGGCTCGGGAAGCATGTCCCTGATGGGAGGACCCATGGACTATCGAGGGAGCGCGACGATCGAGAAGAAGCAGGGCTTCTTCATAGACACCTTCGCCCGCTGGTTCAAGGGGGCCAAGGAAAAAGATGGGCGACTGACGTTTCCGATCCGGTTGACTGGAACTTTGACAAACCCACAGTTTTCCGTTGTTCGGTAGGGTTGCATCGGACTGTCAGAGTTGGAGAAAAAAGTACGACGTATGAATGTACCCATGCGCGTGGTTTGCATCCAACTCGTTAAATGCGGAGGAGCTTCGCCGCGAAGGAGACGGAATGCTAATTATCCTGATCGTTCTACTTTTGCTTGTCTCATTTGGCGGGTATCGCCTGGGACCCGGAATCGGATACTACGGCGGTGGCGGCCTCGGCTTGATTTTGCTGATCGTGATCGTCCTGTTGCTGTTGCGAATAATCTGACGCTGTTTTCAGCAGCGAACGCCGAAGGACTAGTGAAGGCTGGCGCAATGGCCAGCCTTTTGCTTTTTGGCGTGTGGAGTGAGGAGTTTAGTTCCGCAGGAGCATTTACCAGATACTATCCTTAGCAGGACGATACGAATCGGACGGCAGAGGGAATTATGGCCCAATTGATCAAGACATCCAACCCAGCGCTGAATGCGCAGGTATTTCAGGGGCACGCGGTCGCGCTGGGCGAAGGGATGACGTTGGATGGGACGGTCAACAAGACCGGCCTGCTTTTAATTTGCACGGCGGCAACGGCGGCATGGACGTGGCACATCTTCATGCAGTCGCGTTCGCCGGCCAGCGTGGGGCTGCTGATGTGGATCGGGTTCATCGGCGGATTCATTTTCGCGATGATCACGATTTTCAAACAAACGTGGGCACCGGTGACGGCGCCTATCTATGCTTTGCTGGAGGGCCTGGCGCTCGGCGGCATCTCAGCGGTGTTGGAACTGCGATTTCCCGGGATCGCGATCCAGTCCGTGGCGCTCACCTTTGGCACGCTCGCAGTTCTGCTGCTGGCGTACCGCTCCGGGCTGATTCCGGTGACGCAGAAATTTCGCATGGGAGTGGTTGCGGCCACGGGCGCAATCATGCTGTTTTACATTGCGGAGGTCGTTCTCGGCTTCTTCGGCGTGCATTTCGCGTCCGTCAATGGCTCGGGCATTGTCGGCATCGGGTTCAGCGTGGTGGTGGTGATCGTCGCGGCGCTGAATCTGGTGCTGGATTTCGATTTCATCG